>DATJYD010000428.1:0-2287 GCA_035499755.1 Fimbriimonadaceae bacterium | reverse complement strand
GTTCCTCCAGGAGCAGACGCTATGGGTCAAAGCCGCCTCTGCCGGTAGCCCCGCGGACGCTACTCCTCCTGGCTACTACGGCCCCGAGGGCTTTGCTGGATCGGTCGACCGGCTCCTCATGATCCTGACCGCCGACTGGTCGGCAGGGTCGATCGATATCGAATACAAGCTCTGCGATGCCCGCGGGGACGTCGTTTTCCAACCGAATACCGATGGGTTTTCTCTAAGTGGCGATACGTCGATGGCAGGAACCGAAGAATCGGCGCGCGCGAACGACTCGACGACGAATCCCCTGAAGCTGTCTCCGCTTGCGACGGAATTACAGAAGCTGCTTCAAGCAGACGGACAGCGCGGCCAGACCTCTTCTTCGGGCAGTCCCGAGTTGCGCGGCCTGCTCTTGGATCCGGTGGGTCACGATCCCCTCGCGATCTTCCCCTCCGAGCCACTGCTCGTCGCTGCCGCCGAAACCGGAACGAACGTGGTGGCGGGGGTCGACGATGGGAGCTTCGCGTCCGGTTCGTCGCTGAGCGGCTCAGCCTCCGAAGTGCTTTCGCAGTTCGGCGCAGTGAAAGACGGCTGGCTGTGCATACGCCCCAACGATCCTCTCCATCCGGTCTTGGAGAATCGCAAAGGACTTGCCGCATTCCTCTCTTCAATCGACAAGGAGGGCCGGATGAGCCTGGAAGCCCAGGCCGCCTACGCGCAGACGTCGCCTGGCTTCGACGGCCTCGGCTGGACTCTCGCGCTCGCCTTTCTCCCTCAGACGGAGATGCTGATCCAGGGAGAGGACTGGCAGTTCCTCAAGCTATTCGGCATGCTTTCCCAGACTGACCGCGCCGTGCTTCTCGAGGGAAAGCCTCTGGTCCTCGCCGACATGCCCAGCGATGAGCAGGGCGCCATCGGCGAGATCGTCTACTCCCGGGAAGCCGAGTTGGCAAGCCAGGAGTTCCAGAGCGTGGTCGACGGGACCGTCCCGGCCGGAAACGGCGTGAAGATGGGCCCCGAACTCTCAAATACGCTGTTGACCGAGCCGACGGAACTGCTTCCGGCCGGAGTCGACATGCGCGTTACCCTCGCCATGACCTCGAGCGATCAGGACGCGGTTTTCGCTTCGATTCAAGTGGGGGATCAAGCGACCGGATTGATCCCGAGCGACCCCGATACGATTGCGATGGCGCTGATGACAGCCACCCAGAGGGACCTCCTACCGGACGGGCTATCGGAGACGATCCTTGGGTATCAGACTGGGCGGCGCAGGGACTATCAACTTACCGTTGCCCTGCCGAGACGGTGTATGGACACGGCCACCCTCACCGACTTCGACATGGCGCGCGGGCCGATGATCCCGCTCGAAAAGCTGCCCAATGCGATGAGAAAGCACATCCAAGCGCGGATCGACGAGATGGGCAAGATGTTGCGGGAGATGAAGTCGAACGGCGGAGCGGACGATCGCGACCGGGGCTCGTCGGTTCCTCCTCCGTAACGTCCGACATCGGGGCTATACGGGGATTGGGTGGGACCTTCTGAGACCGTAATGCGCCGCCAAGCCAAGGTTGCGGTCTCGCGGCTGAACTGCCCGTCTGCACGGGAGCGGCCGCGGTTCACGCCTTCGAGCGCATGGGTTGGTCGCAATAAAGGACGGCGAAAACCTAAACTCCAAACGCCGCAACTCCCGCTAGACTCTAGTTCATGGCCAACGCGACCGAGCCGAAAGGCGTCGTCTTCGAAGACGGCTTCTCGATCAAAACGGTCATCGGGGCATTCTTCATCGTCCTCTTCATGCTTCCGGGAGGGATGTACCTGGGGCTTGTGGCCGGGCAGGGAGTCGGCGATGCCGCTGAGTGGGTCACGATCGTTCTCTTCGCGGAGGTCGCGCGGCGCTCCTACAATCCGCTCAAGAAGCAGGAGATCTACGTTCTCTTCTATGTCGCCACAGCCCTGACGACGGCGGTCTCGCTCGAGCGCGGCCTCGGCGGCGGGCCTTTTTCGAACCTCGTCTGGAATGCCTACTTTGCGAACTCGCCGGCGGCGGCGAAGTTCGCTTCGCAGATTCCGCATTGGGCGGTGCCTCCGCCGAACAGCACCGCGATCCTCCACCGCGAGCTTTGGCATCCGGCTTGGTACGTACCGATCGCCATTTTGGTCGTGACCGAGCTTTGTGGCCGCTTGAGCTGGATGGGCCTTGGCTACGTGCTCTTCCGGATCACGAGCGACGTCGAGAAGCTCCCGTTCCCTTATGCGCCGGTCGCGGCGTCGGGGGCGACCGCCCTCAGCGAGGCGGGGACCG
>DATJYD010000427.1:0-4870 GCA_035499755.1 Fimbriimonadaceae bacterium | reverse complement strand
CTTGGCCGCGTAGGGATTGAGCATCATCAAGCCGCGCCTCTGTTCGGTGGCGCTGTAATAGAGGCTCGCGAAATCGGACCACTTGGCGACGTTGTTGAGCTTTAGGAACAGGATCGTGTCGGTCACCGCCTGGTGGACGCGGCCTTTCTGGAGCGAATCGACGATCCAACTGGAGAGGCGTCCAGCGAGGAGGTTGCGCGACTCGAAGACCTGGCCCTTCAGCCCGTCCGTGCTGACGTCATCGTATGAGATTGGGTTCAGGTCGCTCAGTTTGCCTTGCTCCTGGCCACAGACCCATTGAGTGACGAATCTCCGCACCAGGTCTCCGTTTGGATCCACCGGCCGAGAAAGAAGAGCCCGGCAACCGCGCACGTACGGGACGTAGGCTTGGATCTTCGCTTCCGTGGCAGGGTCGTTCGCCACGAACTCGTAATCTCTCGCGATCGTTCGTCCATGAACTCCGATCACGACCAAGAACACCGCCGGTGCACACAGCATCGAGCGAAAAACCAGCTTCCGTGCTGACATCTCATAAGAAATGGTCGGCAATCGCATGCGCATGCGGCAGGTTCCCGCATGTATTTGTTGGCGTTGAGTTGGCGGAAACGACTCCGATCAGGTGATCGCCGCCGCACATTCAAACTGCGCCATCCGGGAAGATCGAAGCGGACTGGGTTCCCGAACCGCACGGTCCTTGGATTCAGGCTCAGGAAGGGCGGACCATCCCCGCTCGCGGTCCAAGAGCCGAGTCGTCCTTCGGGAACCCGGGGCAGACCGACACCGAGCCACGTTGCTGCAAGAGAGTGGGAATAGGACCATATGCTTAATCGCGGTCGGCTGCCTTCCAAAGGCGAGCGGAATCTCATACAATAAGGGCGTTAGAGGTGTAAGCCGAAAACATACATGAACCAACATCGGGTCCTCGGCTGGGAGGCTCATCTCATCCAGCGAGCATCGGAAGGTGAAGCGGTTGCCTTCGAATTGCTCTCAGACCTTTACCGGAATACCCTCCAGAGCCTTGCGATGCGGATGCTTCGCAATGCCGACGACGCAAACGATGCGGTGCAGGATGCTTTGCTCAAGGCGTTCCGCCACATCAAAGAGTTCGATCCGGAGCGCCCAATCAAGCCTTGGCTGTGCCGAATCTGCGCGAATTGCTGCGTAGATCTGGTACGAAGCAAGCGGCATGCGGGCGATCCTCTCGACCAACACGAATACATGCTCGAAGACAAGAGCGAGTCGCTCGAACGGCGGGCGAGCGGGAGCATCGTGCAGTCGCAGGTTCTCGCTGCGATCAACCGGCTTCCCGCAAACTATCGTCGCATCATTCTCATGCGCCATTTCCAGCACAAGGACGTCATGGAGATCGCGCAGGAACTGGACAAGCCGGAAGGCACCATCAAGAGCTGGCTCTTCAGGGCTCGCGCCCTTTTGAAGAAGGATCTGCGGCTCGCCGTCGGGTAAGCGGCCATTATCGAAGTCGGCCCCGGGAGCATTCGCTCTCGGGGCCGTTTCTTGCTAACCGGCCTGGTTGGGGATCTCGCGGCCTGGAGGCGGCCACCCTTCGAGCTCCGTCCAGGCGACCCAGAAGCTGCGGCCGCCGTTAACCTGCATTAGTGGCGAGAGCTTCGCAGGGCAAGCCCTGCCGCTACGGGATCGCCTTCCTGGCCAATAGAGCGGACTAAGCGACGGTAACGCCTTCGTCCAGATACACGTCCTGGATCGTGTTCAGGAGCCTTGCTCCTTCCTCCATGGGCCGCTGGAAGGCCTTGCGGCCGGAGATCAGGCCCGAGCCGCCCGCGCGCTTGTTGATGACGGCCGTCTTGACCGCTTCATGGAAATCGTTCGCCCCGGAGGCGCCGCCTGAGTTGATAAGGCCGGCGCGGCCCATGTAGCAGTTGGCCACCTGATAGCGGCAGAGGTCGATCGGGTGATCGGAAGTGAGCTTCGTGTAAACGCGCTCATCCGTCTTCCCGTAGTCGCCCGCCTCTGCCTTCAGCACTTTGTAACCGCCATTGTTCTCCGGCAATTTCTGCTTGATGATGTCGGCCTCGATCGTGACTCCGAGGTGGTTGGCTTGGCCGGTGAGGTCGGCGGAAAGGTGATAGTCCTTGTCCTTCTTGAAAGCGGGATTGCGGAGGTAGCACCAGAGGATCGTGCCGAGGCCGAGAGAGTGGGCCAACTCGAAGGCCTGGGTCACTTCCTGGATCTGTCGGGTCGATTCCTCGCTGCCGAAATAGATCGTCGCGCCCACCGCGACCGCGCCCATATCCCAGGCTTGCTGGACGGAGGCGAACATGATCTGGTCGAACTTGTTCGGGAAGGTCAGCAGCTCGTTGTGGTTGATCTTGACGATAAAGGGGATCTTGTGCGCGTACTTGCGGCTGCAAATACCGAGGACGCCGAGGGTCGAGGCCACCGCGTTGCAGCCGCCCTCGATCGCCAGCTTGACGATGTTCTCGGGATCGAAGTAGGCGGGATTCTTGGCGAACGATGCCCCCGCGCTGTGCTCGATGCCCTGGTCGACGGGGAGGATGCTCATGTAGCCGGTGTTCGCCAGGCGCCCGTGGCCGTAGAGGGCCTGGAGGGAGCGCAGGACCTGGGAGTTTCGGTCGCTGTGGACGAAAACCCGATCGAGGAAATCGGGGCCGGGCAGATGAAGGCTCTCCTTCGGGATCGTCTGGCACTTATGGTCGAGCAAGGTTGCGGCGTCGGAACCAAGGATGCTTTCGATGCTCCCGGAAGGAGCGGCGACGGTGGTAGCCATGGACCGGTTTTACCCGCCGCGCGGGTAAGGCTGCCGTCGTGGTTTCCGACCTCTGGGGTTGAGGGCATGAGTCAGGAGCGGCGGGCCCAGAGCCGGGCGCTGTGGCGATCGCCGTGCCAGGCCTCCTCGGAGAACTCGATCTTCATGCCCTCGACAAGGTCCGGAAGCTCTCCAGGGTTGAGCGCGAAGTGCTCGCGGCGCGGCTTGCCGAAGGTCTCCCGATGGACGGCCGTGAAGGTCTCGATGACCAGGCTCCCACCGGGCGAGAGGAGATTCCGGCAGGCTTGGATCAGGGGCCGATTCAGGTACCAGAACATAGAGATCAGCTCGGCGTTCGCAGCTTCCATGGGCGGGCTCATGGCTCCGGGAGGACCGGCAGTCCGGTGCCCGCCCGCCTCGGATTCCAGGTCCGCCTCGAGCCAGTGGATTCGGGCCGCGTCTTCAGGGGCCAGGTATCGCCGGCCGAGGTCGCGGGCGCGGTCGAGGGCGTCGGACAGGTGGTCGATGGCGAGAACCTGCCAACCCGTGGCCGTGAGCGCGACGCCGTCGCGTCCGGTTCCGCAGGCGAAGTCGACGGCTCGGCCGGGCTCGAGCCGGGCGGCGACTTCAACGAGAAATGGATTGGGCTCCCAGAGGCGCCCGGACATCAGTTCCGGCCCTTCGGGTCCGAGGTTCGAAAGTCCCTGGCACGTCTCGACGAACGTCCAAGCAGCCGCGACTTCGAATTCGCGTCCTGCGGCGGCCAGGACTTCCACGGCGCGAGAAGCCCAGGGTTCGGGGCCGCAGACCTGGACCAGTCCTTTCCCCAAAGCGCGCGCGGAGCCGCGCGGTCCCAGTTCGTGCATCCGGTTCCCCAGCTCGTCGGCCGGGATGTTCGCGGCGTCGGCTATCGGCCGTGCGCGAGCCTCGTCGGCAGGGCGCGGATCGAGCAACTTCATCAACGGCGGGAGGGGCATCGAGAGAATCTTAGAGGAAATCAGGACATAAAAGGCAGAAGCATCGTTCTAGAATTTAGGAGACATGTTAACTCTGAGCAAGAAACGTGGGTTCGCGACCGGCGCCGTGCTCACCGCCGTCATCTGCCTCATGGCGTTCGGCGGCGTGATCTATGCGTTCATGGCGAATTCCAGCCCATACGTGACCGTAGCTCAAGCGAAGACTTCGACGGCCGACAACCTGCATGTCGCGGGGGATATCGTCAAGTCAACCGTGCAGCAGGACATCGCCAACCACACCCTCATCTTCGACATCAAGGACACCACGGGGACGGTGACCGTGGTCTACACGGGAACCATGCCCCAGAACATGGGCGAGGCGAACAAGGTCGTGGCCGAGGGCGGAATGAAGAACGGGAAGTTCGTCAGCGACAAGCTCCTCGTCAAGTGCCCGTCGAAGTACGAGAGCGAAAAGAGCTAAGCTCATCCCGTGCTCCGCTGTGCGAACGGCGCCGTTGCGGACGGCGTTGAATCCGGTATGAGGAAGGCGCCTTGACCGATCCCCAGGTCCTGGTCAACAACGGCTTTACCCCCGCTCCCCTCTGGTCGATGGAGGTCGGCCAGCTTGGCGCAGGGCTGATTCTCCTCGGAGCGGTCCTATTCTTGGGCGCGGCGCTGTCTACCGCCTTCGGCCGCTTCCAGCCGCTTTCCCGCTGGGCATTTGCCGGAGGCTGTGTGGCCGTAGTCGGCGCGATGGCGAGCCTGCTCGTCCTCTTCACCCACGACCAATTTCAGTTCGCATACATCAACGAGCATTCCTGGCGCGATCTGGCGCTCCAATACAAGATCGCGGCCGTCTGGTCGGGGCAGCAGGGAAGCTTCCTCCTTTGGGCGACGACCTCGGCCGTGTTCGGCCTGCTCGCCTTTCTGCGCACCGGCCCTTATCAGCGCTGGTTCGTCTTCGCGTATTCGCTCTTTCTCGGCTCGCTCTGCGGCATTCTCGCCTACGAGACGCCGTTCGAAGTCTTGCGTGAACTGGTTCTCAACAGCCAGCATTTGCCGCTCGTGGTGAACGGCGTCCTCTATGCGCTGCCCAACGGGCAAGGGCTGACACCGTCGCTGCAGAACTACTGGGTGGTTGTGCATCCGCCGACGATCTTCACCGGCT
>DATJYD010000426.1:0-9132 GCA_035499755.1 Fimbriimonadaceae bacterium | reverse complement strand
AACGAATGGCTGGCCATGGTCTTCCTCGGGCTTGCCCTGGCCGGGCACCAAGGTTGGTCGGCGAATCTATACACATTCGCATCCGACACGGTCGCGAAGGCCGAGGTCAGCACCGTAGTGGGGATGGGCGGAATGGCCGGCGGCGTGGCCTCGATTTTCTTCACGAAGTTCGTGGGAGACATGCTTCAGCGCTATCACAACTATGAGCTCATCCTCGCTCTTTGCCCGTGCGCGTACTTGCTCGGTTTCACCGCCATGCACCTCCTCGTGCCCAAGATCGATCGCGTCTCGAGTGCCTAGAGCCAGGTGACGCAAGAGGGTCGCAAAGAGACTGCTGGGCGGAGTCAGTCCCGTGCCGGGGGCTTTCAGCCCCCGCTCGGGCGGAGCCCGAGGATCTCGACCTTCGGTTGAGCGGCGACTGAAAGTCCCGGCAGGGGGTTCGGCGCCTCTCAAGGGACTCCACGCACCAGCCTCCTTGCCCGGCTACCGCGGGGAATCCGAAACCCGCAGAATCAGGTTTCAGCGTCCTTCTGCGTCCTTCTGCGTCTCTCTGCGGTTAGCGCCAGGAAGCAGCATGGGCTTGCCCTGCGAACCTGTCATGCATATGACCAGGAGGAAACATGCACAAGAGACAACCGCCTACACGCGTAGGTTGAGGCTCTTTCGGCCACGACGGCCGAACCAGTCGATGGCTCGCGAGAGGATCGACTCTCGCTTTCTGGGCACGAAGACGATCGAGTCGACTAACTCCGGACATTGCTCGAGCAGATCGAGCAAGCCTTCCTGAACGGATCGAGCTTCATGATCGAACTCGCCGTGCCAGCGGCACACGAAGCACTCGACGTTCAGCCGCGAGTTCACAGTCCCGCACAAAGGGCACCGCATGAGGTTCTCGACCGCCATGCGGCGGTTGGTGAGAAGGGATTCGATTCCGGTTAGGTCGTTTTGCTTCACTGCCTCTTCAGGTATCGGCAGGGCCCAAGGGCTTCTGCATCGGGTCCTTGCGCAAATTGCGCAAGCGTTCCCTCTACGGCCGACGGCTTTCATCCCGAGTCCCTGACGCGGGGACGGCGATTGGTGCAAAAGCAAGTCGGACCCACCTTCGGGCTCAGGCCTTACCGTGGGACCCGCCTGAAACTGAAACTGACGGAGTTTCGACAGGTGTGAGCGGCGTCGCGACGAGTCGAAGGATCTGGCCGGAGCTCGCCCCCAAACGCCCAAGGCCCCAAGGCCCCATCGCCCAACGCCCGCTCGGCTCGAAGGGCTGGCCCTCCGGACGGAAAGACAAGCGCCAATTCCAAGGTCTGAACCCTGCGCAGGCGTTATCTTCTGGCATAAACTAGTCCGTTGATGATCACTGACAACAAGGCGGTTGGCGGGCTCTCCGAACCCCGGGTTCCGTCCCAGCTCGACGATTACCTGTTCGACCTCCGCGGATACCTCATCCTCGAAAACGCGGTCGACGAATCCCATATCGCCGATCTCAACGCGGTCTTGGACGCCCTTCCGCCTCTCGAATGGGGTCAGTGGCACGGCAATGTGCAGCGCTTCGATAACAACGGCGCAGCCGGCCTGGAACTGCAAAACATCGTCGAGGCCGGCGAGCCGTTCGAGCGGCTCGTCGATCATCCCTCCTGGATCCAATACCTGCGCCATTATTGCGGCGAGGAAGACTCCTACGTGGAAGGGCTATTCATCGACGAGTGCTTCGCCTCGGTACGGCGAACCGGGGGCTTCTTCCCGGTGCATTCGGGGGGATACCGCGGAGCCTTGCGCGGCGCCTATCACTACAACAACGGCCGCTTCCGGTGCGGGCAGATCAATATCCTGCTCGCCCTCACCGATATCGGCCCGGGAGATGGCGGCACGCTCATCGTGCCCGGCAGCCACAAGTCCAACTTCCCCCATCCCATGGATATGTACTATGACGCCGAGGGCAAGCCGGTCCCCATGGACGATCTGCCCGGCGCGGTTCCGGTTCACCTCAAGAAAGGCGACGCCGTCATGTTCTGCGACGGGACTTCGCACGGCGCGTCGTCCCGGACCAACCCTGGAGAGCGGCGCGCTGTCATCTACCGGTACGGGGTCTCCTGGGGATCGACTCGCTACGGCTATCGCTACTCGCGGGATCTTCTCAACCGGCTCACTCCCGCACGGCGGGCGATTCTCGAACCGATCCAGCCCAGGCTCCCCCAATCCACGGCCACTGGCGGTGGAGCATCGGAATAAAGATGACGAACCGATTCCTTCTCGCTTCGACCCTTGCGGTCCTCGCGAGCATCTTGTCCGCCCAGGCCCAGTCACATGGGAAGACGCCGGCGGATATTCCCTGCCGACTCCTGAAGATCCTCAACGCCAATCGGATCATCTGCCGCCCGATCGCCAGAGGATCGGCCCTTCCCTTCACCGTGGTGATCTGGGGCCTCGAACCGGCGCCTGGGAAGAGCCAGCGCGTGGCCGCCGCGCAGACCATTGCCGCCCTCGCCAAGGAGGGTCCGTTCGATGTGATGCCCCGTTCGATCGCTGCATCCACCCAGGTCGTTTCGGGCGACGTGAACGTCCAGCCTGCCGCCAATAGCCACCAGAAACCGCGCTCCCTCGCGTACATCCTGGTGCGCCGCGGCCTCTGCTCGGTCCGGCTCCCCTCAGGAAAGCCGACGCCCTCGGATCGAAACCTTCTCGAGGCGCAGCGCGCTTCCAAGCGCGATCACGCCGGGATGTGGCGCTAGAGATCTGGCGTCGGCGCGAACCGCCAATTCCGTGTAAAGTCTGGGCAACGTGTTTCTTCCTCTCACTGCCTTCCCCGTTCCGTCCAATCCTCAGGTCGACGCGGCCTACGGCGTCCTTCAGCGCACGATCGGCGCCCGAGCTAAAGACTTCCGTCTGTCAATCGACCAGCCGAACTCGCCGACCGACAGCTTCAAGGTGACGGCCGCTAACGGGATCGTCCATGTCGTCGCGACGAGCGGGGTCGCGCTGTGCCGAGGCGCTTACGAGTACTTGAAGGATAAGTGCGACAGTTTTGTCAGTTGGGAAGGGTCGAACATCCATCTTCCGGCCCGGTTCCCCGACGACCGTCGCAGCGGATACTGCCCGGTTCCCTTCCGCCATTACTACAACATTTGCACGTTCGGCTATACGACGGCGTTCTGGGACTGGGCTCGATGGCGGCGTGAGATCGACTGGATGGCTCTCCACGGGATCAACATGCCCCTCGCTCTGACTGGACAGGACAAGGTCTGGCAAGAGGTCTTCAAATCGTACGGGGTGCCGGACAGCAGTCTCGAAGCCTTCTTCTCCGGCCCCGCGTTCCAGCCCTGGCACTGGATGGGCAATCTCAATGGTCACGGCGGCCCCGTCTCACAGGCCTGGCTCGACGGCCAAGCCGCGCTCCAGAAGGAGATCCTCGCCGGCGAGCGGGCGCTCGGCATGAAACCGGTCGTCCCCGGATTCTCCGGGTTCGTTCCCACCGACTTCGCGAAGTATGTTCCTCGAGCCCGGCTTCAAAGCCCGACCGCCTGGTGCAACTTCGCCCCGACCACCTTCATCGACATTCGTGACCCGCTGTTCGTCGAGATCGGCAAGCGCTTCGTCCAGGCGTATCGCAAGCTCTACGGTTCCGACCACCTCTATCTCTGCGATACCTTCAACGAACAGAATCCGCAGTTCCCTGAATCGACCAAGCTGGCTGATCTCGCGAACGCGGGACGCTCGGTCTACGAAGGCCTCTCCGAAGCTGACCCGAAGGCGATTTGGGTTATGCAGGGCTGGCTCTTCTATAACGCGAGCGGCTACTGGAAGGCGCCGGAGGTTCAGGCCCTCCTCAGCAAGGTCCCAGACGGGAAGATGATTGTTCTCGACCTCGCCTGCGAGCAGTATGAGGTCTGGAAGGCGCAGCCTCTCGTCGCGAAGAAGGGGTTTGTCTTCTGCACCCTTCACAACTTCGGTCAGAACACCGGACTCGGGGGCGATCTGCAGGGCAACGTCGATCGAGAGCGGGCCGCTCTCACCACGGCTCTTCGCGATACTTCCCGCCCTCCCGACACGAACCTGCTCGGCTTCGGCCTAACCCCGGAGGGCATCGACCAGAACCCGGTCATGGTTGAGTTGATGTCCGACTCGATGTGGCTGCACGAACCGGTTCGTGACGGCTTCGTACCGACGATCCCCGTCGATTCCTGGATTCAAGACTACGCACGGGCGCGATTCGGAGCGGATCTTCCCCAGACCCGCGAGGCTTGGCAGATCCTCTCGAAAGCTGTCTATTCCCGGGAGATGCCCTGGTATTACGACCAATGGCGGGGGCGGCCCGGCAAGCTCAAGAAAGGACGGCCGATCGCCCAGATGCATGCCCTGGAACGGGGAATCGGGCTTCTGCTTCAGGCCGCGCCTAGGTTGAAAGCGGATCCTTGCTACCAGCGCGATCTCGTCGACTTCTGCAAGACCTGGCTCGGCGGCATCGCCGACCGGGAGGCATACGGCGCGATGAAGTTTCACGACGAAGACCCCGCTAAGTACGCGCTCTACAAGTCGAGCTTCTTCGACACCCTCGAAGATATCGATCGCGTTATGGCGACGCGGCCCGAGCACCGGCTCACGACCTGGATCAAGGCCGCCCGAAGCTGGGGCTCGACGGTCGCCGAAAAGAACTTGTTCGAGCGCGACGCCAGGCTGCAGATCACTGCCTGGGACGGTCGAGGAGCGCTCACCGATTACGCGAACAAGGAATGGGCCGGTCTGATCGAGGATTTCATCGCCCGGCGCTGGCGGCTCTTTTTCGATGCCCTCGACGCCGGAAAGTCCGAACCTTCTGGCGAGGATTACCTTGGGCTGGAAATGACCTGGGTGAACTCGACGACGACGCCCAAGGAGTCGCCTCCCGCGGACGCCGCGACCTTGGTGGCCCTCGTCTATGCCAAGTATAAGGGCGAAACCGACAAACTCGACGCCGCAATCGGGGACCAGGAGCCACCGGGCAATCTGGCACGGCAGGGCGTTGCCTCCGACGATGGAGGCACGGAGGCCGGCGGTTCGCCCTCCAACGCGATCGATGGAGACCTGGACACGTATTGGGCGGCTCACCCGTACCCACGCCAGTGGCGTCTCGACCTCCGCCAGATTCACCCGATCAAGACCATCGAGGTCTTTCCCTATTGGGGCGACAGACGGTCCTACCAATACACGATCGACGCTTCCTCCGATGGATTGGACTGGCGGCAGGTTGTCGACATGAGCAAGAACGAGCGGCCCAGCACCGCGAAGGGCGACCGATTCGTGCTCGACCAAGCGGTTTCCGCGCGTTTCCTTAGGATCGAAATGCTCCGCAACAGCGCCAATGTCGGGGTTCATCTCCTCGAGGTACGCGTCTATGACCACTGACCCCGGCGCGTGCCGCCCCGATCTGAAGCTCGGTTCCGGCAACGCCCCAAGTTCCAACGCCCCAACGCCGAACGCGACGCCCTGATAGCCGGCCTGCCCACCCGAATCATGCATCTGGAGCGCGAAACCGGAGCGGCAGGGCTTGCCCTGCGAACCTGCCATGCATAAAATCGGACTAGCAGTCGAGAGGGACGGCATGTCATTCGATTTCCACGTCTTTTTTGGGAGGTTTGGAAGATTTTAAGGCGCGGTTCATATTTCATGTGCATAAACTAATAGCTGTGCCCGAGGTTGAAGGATTTTGAAGAAGTGGCTAACGTGGGGGATTGTCGCCGCGGTTGTGATCGTCTTGGTCGGCTGGCGGTTTGTTATCAACGCTCAGGCGGCGGCGACGACGGGTCAGGCGTCGAAACGCCGCTTGCACGCCCCTTCCGCAGTCGAGGTGGCGGTCGCCGAGCCTCGGACGATCACGACCGTCGAGCAAGGAGTCGGCAGCTTACAAGCACCCTATAAGGTTGAGGTTTCGCCGAAGACGGCGGGCATTATCGACTATCTCGATCTGAGAGAGGGCGACGAAGTCAAGAAGGGCCAAGTGGTTCTGAAAGTGAACCCAAGCGACTTGGAGGGCGCCGTAACTCAGGCCCAACAGAACGTCGCGGACGCCGAGAACAAGTACGCCCAGGCGGAGAAAGGTCAGAACTACAACAACGTCGGCGTGACGAGTCAAATCCTTCAGCAAAAGGCCGGACTGGCAAGCGCCCAAGCCGACTTGAACCAGGTCACGAACAACTCGCGATCGAGCATCCATCAGGCCCAGGCGCAGGTCAACGCAGCCGAGTCGGCGGTCCACAACGCCCAGGCCGCGCTGACCGAGGCCCAGGCAACGCTCGCGGACGCTCAGACCAAGTACACGCGAACTTACAACCTCTACAAGCAGGGCTTCGTCGCCGCGCAGGACGTTGACGATGCGAAGACGGCGGTTGCCGTCGCCCAAGGCGCCGTGGGAGTGCAGGAGGCGATGGTCAACGCCGCCAATTCTCAGCTACGGTCGCAAGAGGATAACCTCAGCATCGTCAAGGAGAAAGCCGGCTCAGACATCGCGGATGCCACCGCGAAACGGGATCAGGCTAAGCAGACCTTGAACACGGCGATCGCGAACCGGCCTCAGGTTCAGGCCTACCAAGATCAACTCAAGGCCCTGCGCGCCGAAGAGGCGGCCGCGAGGGCGGGCTTGGTCCAGGCTCAGGCCCGCCTGCAAGAGACCGTCGTCACCTCCTCGATCGATGGAACGGTGACCGCGCGAAAGGCCGATCCCGGCGCCCTCGCCGCCCCCGGTACTCCGGTGTTGGAGATTCAATATGTCGAATGGCTCTTCGATGCGGCCACTTTCCCGATCGAGGTGCGCGACCAGATCCACGAGGGACAGACGGCTACGGTGACCCTCGATGCGCTTCCTGACAAAACCTTCACCGGCATCGTCGATCATGTGAACGACACCGGTGACCCGCAAAGCCGCTCATTCAACGTCTATATCCGGCTCGACAACAAAGCTCACTTGCTCCACCCGGGAATGTACGGCCAGATCAGCATCACCACCGGCAGCGTCAGCGCGGCCGTCACCGTGCCGCGCGAGGCGGTCAACACCAATCCCGACGGAAGCCAAACCGTGACCGTCATCGACGATCAGAACACCGCCCATGTTCGACCCGTCGTGCTCGGGGTCAGCGACGCGAAGGGATATCAAGTTATCAAAGGCGTCGTCGCGGGCGAGAAAGTCGTCGTGCTGACGTACAACCCGGTCAAGGACGGAGGAAAGGTGAGCATCGGCAAGCCGGGCGGGAGCGGTTCCGGCACAAGCGGTCGCGGCCAGGGAGGCCGAAAAAGAGGAGGCCCGTAGATGAACATCGGCAAATGGTCGGTCACTCGCCCGGTTGCGGTCACGATGAGGATCGCGGCCCTTGGCCTGCTTGGTTTCATCTGTCTCCTCAGAACCCCGATCGACCTTCTGCCCAAGATCGACATTCCGACGGTTGCCGTAACGGTCTCGTGGCCAAACACTCCTCCGGAGACGATGGAGACGCAGATCACGCGTCCCCTCGAGCAGGCCGCGGCCAGCGTTCCCGGCCTCTACATGGTCAGCTCGACCTCGTCCCTGGGAAGCTCCTTCGTCCGAGTCCAGCTCAACTATGGGGTCGACGTCGACCAGGCCACGCTCGACGTTATCCAGCAGGTGCAGCGCGCGGTGCGCCGCTTCCCTAACGATCCGACGATCACGCCCCCCAGCGTCTTCAAGTTCGATCCAAGCTCGTTGCCGATCTTGTCTTACGGCGTGACCGGCGATCCCAACTTGATCCATCTCCGCGACCTGATGGACAATACGATAAGCCCAATCCTGCAGTCGGCGAACGGGGTTGCCCAGGTCAACGTCTCGGGCGGATATGTGCGGGCGATCATCGTTAATGCCGATCCGAAGAAGCTTCAGGCGTACGGCCTTTCCATGGCAGCCATCACGCAGAGGCTGTCCCAGGAGAACATCAGTTTGCCGGCGGGTCAGGCTATCCAGGGTAACACCCAGTACACGATCCGCGCCATCGGCTATTTCACGTCGGTCAAGCAGATTCAGGACCTTCCCTTCACCGTCAACGGCAATATCGTCACCCTTGGCCAGGTCGCCGACGTCAAGGACTCGACCCAGGACGTCCTCTACTACGTTCGGATGGGCGGCTACAAGCAGCCGTCCGAGGATGCGGTCAACGTTAGCATCACCAAGCAGCTCGACGCGAACACGGTCGACGTCGCTAACGCGGTCCGAGACAAGATCGACGAAGTCCAAAAGACCTATCCGAACCTGCAGTTCCGGGCCGTCTACGACCAGTCCCAGTTCGTCGAGAACTCGATCGACGACCTGAAGAACACCGCCGTCTTCGGCGGCATTCTCGCCATCCTCATCATCACCTTCTTCCTGCGCAACCTACGCAGCACGTTCGTCGTCGCTCTCTCGATCCCGATATCGATCGTGTCGACCTTCGCGTTGATCTACTTCTGCGGCTTCACGCTGAACACGATCTCCCTGAGCGGCCTCGCCCTCGCTTCAGGATTGATCGTCGACGACGCCATCGTCGTGCTCGAGAACATCTACCGTCACATCGAGCGGGACAAGAAACGTCCGGCGGACGCCGCCGTCAGTGGGACCCAGGAGATCATTCCTGCCGTCATGGCTTCGACGTTCACGGTCATGATCGTCTTCCTGCCATTGCTCCTGATCAAAGGCCAGACCGGCCAGACCTTCACTCAGTTCGCGCTCGTCGTCGTCTTCGCGATGTCGATCTCCCTCCTCGACGCGGCAACCGTCGTTCCCATGCTGGCGTCCAGGATGATTCATGAGCGCGACGTGCTGTCGGAGTCCCATCCCGAGATGCGGAAGGAGCTCGGCATCAAAGAGAACGCGATGACCCGGGCCTTCGACCGGATGAGCCGATGGTTCCACAATCTGGACGCCAGCTACCGCAGGGGCTTGCGCTGGGCGATTTACCACCGGATGGTGATCATGGGAATCGCCCTTCTCGCAATTCTGGCGGCGGGCGCGCTTTATCCGTTCATCGGCAAGGAGACGCTGCCGCAAACTGACACCGGGAACATCAACATCAACGTGAAAATGCCGATCGGAACGAGCCTGCCCGTCACGGACAAGGCCGTTCGGCAGATCGAAGCCGACCTTCAGAACAACCCGAACGTCGATACGTATATCTCGGG
>DATJYD010000425.1:0-2132 GCA_035499755.1 Fimbriimonadaceae bacterium | reverse complement strand
TCGAACCTTCGCCGCGGCTCGGTTCTTCGCTCAGGATGACGGCCATCATTGTGAATGGGCCGGTTATCCGGGCTAGATCTTGGGTCTTTCGGCGAGGTCCGCGAGGGCTTGGCGGGCGGCCTCCACGACCTTCTCGCCTTCGTCGCGCCCGTAGAACGAAAGCTCGGCCTCGTAGCCGCCCTGGTCGTAGTCGGTCGGGTCGAGAATGTAGCCCATCCATCCGTTCACGTGGCTGCAGACGAGCACGCACTGAAACCCATTCCGCTGGCCGGCGGCTTCGATTTGATTGCCCAGGATCGAAGTCGGCTCGCCGGGAATGCCCACGATGGCGAGGGAGCCCACTCGAACGGCGACGACCGAATCGGAGGGGGGAGCGAACTTGTCGACGAGGCTCTTCGCGAGAGCCTCCGGGATGCCATTGTGCTTGGCGAAATCCGGATGCGGCTTCTTGGCGTCCAACGGGATGGGCTCGACGGCCCAAGCCAGGGCGTTCGCGTTCTGGATTCCGGGTCTTGGACTCTGACCGACAGCCCGGGGCTCGCGAGCGCCCGAGGGACTTGGGGTTGGACGCGCCGCGCGTTGGAGATCGCAGGCTTGAATCGGGAGGCTTGAGATCGCGGCCTTGGGGCCATGGGCGGTCCACACGGTCAGCCGGGAAGTCTTCGACGGCGTTGAAAGCTCCCGGAAGAACGTCTTGAACTTGTCTTCGACGGTCGCGCCATCCGCGGCCGGAGAGATATCGCCGAGCGCCCCATTGAGCACGATCGCCCCGGTCTTCGTGGCGAGGAGGCCCGGCCAGTCGCCCCGGGTCTGGTTCATGTTTTCGTCGTAGATGGTCGGATGGGCGGTGAAATAGGTGAAAAGAAGCGATTGGGGCGTCGCGACGCTGATCAAACGCGGATCCGGCTTGCCTCCCTTCCGTCTTGCCCGGTTCGCGGCCACGATCGCGATGGTTGCGTCGATCCTGGGGGGCATCTCCGGCGGCGCCGCCAGGGCAGAGGCGACCACGCCCGCGATCCTGTCCGCGTACCAGACCAGCCAGCGTTTACGGTAAGTGGCGATGCCGGGGATCGCAAAGGTCATCCGGTCGTTCAGCATCTGGCTGTCGGGCGCGCAATGGGTGTGCGTGGCCTGCATGAAGAGGTGCACGTCCTTCGGAATCCGGTTCTCGACCTCCCGGTACAAGCTCTCGGGAATCGTCAGCATCTCGACACTGACGATCGCGACCTTCGTCGAGCCCTGCTCGACCTCCAGGCAGCGCGCATATAGGGGGTCTCCCCCAGCCTTCATCGTCTCGCCGTGCCGCTCGGTGTAGCCGCCGAGGGGTAGGGGCTCGGGTGGCGTGATATCCACCTTGGCGCGACGGATCAGGAGCGGCTGAAAAAGGGCGAACGCGATAGCGGGAAGGAACATGGGCGGATATGAAGTCCTATATGACATATACGCCTACAATCCGAAGTTCTCAGGCAACCAGAACCCCCATGCTAAACTCCAGTCAGATGAGCTTCACGATCCGCCTGGCGCAGGACCTAACGGCTGTCGAGGCCGGGGCCACGGTGCCGCTCTCGATCGAGGTCACGAACAAGGCGGAGGATGCGGATCGGTACGAGATGCAGGTCGAGGGCATCGATCCCGAATGGACGGCGACCCCCGAGCCCGTCTTCACCGTAGGCCCTCACGAGATCCATTCTCAAAAGGTCTTCTTCAAGCCTCCCCGGGTCAGCGAAAGCCTGGCGGGTAACTATCCGTTCGTCATCAAGGTTCGCTCGCTCAACTCTGGCGACGCGCGGACCGTGCAGGGCGTCCTCGAAATCAAAGCCTTCAACCACCTGAGCATGGAGCTCACTCCCAAGAAGGGCTATTCGACGCCCTTCCGCCGGGAGGCCGAGTTCACGCTGATGGTGATGAATCTCGGCAATACCGAGCATACGCTTCAGCTCAGCGGGGCCGACCCGGACGAGGAGTGCGCATTCGATTTCGAGAGCGAGCAGGTGACGGTCGGGCCTGGGCAACAGCGCGAAGTGGTCGTCGGCGTCGCGGCCGCCAAGGGCGGCCTGATCAGCTCGAGCCGGCTCTACGGGTTCGCGATCAGCGCCCGGAGCATCCAAAACCCGAACCTGACGGCGAGCACG
>DATJYD010000424.1:0-3043 GCA_035499755.1 Fimbriimonadaceae bacterium | reverse complement strand
TACGGTTCTCCATTCTCGGCCAACCGCTCGCATCCCTCCCGACCTGGAGCTACTCGTTCACCGGCGCCAAGAACTCCCTGAACCTTCCCTACCCCACTACGCGGTCCGGAGACCTCGGCGTCAATTGGACGAACGAATTCGAGTTCGGGAATTCGACCGGGCTGTATACCAAGTACGCGGTCTTCGAGAAGTCGCTTCCCTTCTACGACGCGACCCTCATGCAGAGCATGCTCAAGGGAGTCGATCCTGAATCGCTGCGGACGGAGATCGGAGACCGGTTCACCTTCGGTTATTTCGACACCGCGCAGGTGAGAACTCCCAGAGACGAGCGCGCCTACTATTCGGCGCGACGGTTCGACCTCGGGATTGGCACGACATTCGGCGCCACCGCTCAGGACACGAGCGACACGACGACTGAGATCAACAAGCCGGTCGAACTTCTCGGTCAGGCATCTGGTTCCTTTGGCGGTTTCGGCTTGTTCGGGCTCTTTCGGGCTCAACAAGTGAGCGTGGACAACGGCAAGACGGTTCGCCGGCTCATCTTGGAGCAGAACGTTCTCAGCCCGAACCTCAAGCTGACGCGGTCTCTATCGCTCTATGGGCGCGCCGACCTCGCCGAGTTCACGGGAGGAAGCCCTTACGGCTGGATTCGGGGGCAAGCGGGAATCGTCTATCGTCCCGTTCAGCCGATCCGCCTCGGCATCTCTTACGCACAGGCGAAGGATCATGGGACGCCCGATTTCGCATACGACGCTCCTCTGAGTTTTCGCGAAGTCGGGCTGCGCGCGGATTTCGATTTCGACACGACTCAGCTCCGGCTCCTCGCCAAATACGATCCGGTGACGCGGCAGATGTTCGATCGGGAGTTCTACTTCTCCCGAGTGGTCGGATGCCTGGAGCCGTTCGTCGTGTACCGGGAGAGGCCGCACAAGCTATTTCTGGGGATCATGCTCCCCATTACGCGAGCCTTTGACAAGATATCCAAGGATGTCGATGAGCGGCAAGCGGCGGTTCTCCACACGATCAGCGGCCCGCCGTAGGGCGGTGGGCCGGCGTTCAGGCGTGCGTCAGGCGATCTTGGTGTCGGCAAGCAGGTCGATCGAAACGACACGATCGATGCGGATGTCGCCCGCGTCGGTGATCAGACACGGGCCGTACAGGGGAACGAAATCGGCTGCGAAAATGCGGGCCACCTCACGAAGCTCTTGGCCCTTCCGATCCAGCCAGCAAAGGGAAACGTCGCTCCCGACAAAACTTCTGGCTTCGCCAATGGTCACGTATGTTCCACCCCTTCTCCTATTTCCATAGGGGAGTCGCGTAGAGGGCCCTAAGCGACCGGGGGTCTTACCGGGTTAAACTGATAAACCGTACAAATGCGATATGCACTCGATGAGCAGCAATGCCGCAATCTCGCGGTCTCGATGGAGCGCGAATGGCTGCTCACGAACGGCCTCGGCGGTTATGCGATGGGCACGCCGAGCGGCGCGAATACGCGGCGCTACCACGGCCTTCTCGTCGCGGCGACCCAGCCGCCGGCGACGCGGTTCGTGCTCCTCGCCGGGGCCGACGCATTCGTCGAGTCGGGACTCTCGAATCCCATCGGCCTGAGCACGAATCAGTACCCGGACGCCCTCTATCCGGAGGGCTACTTGTACCTGAAGCACTTTCATGTGGATCATGAGGCGGTCTGGATCTACCGGGCAGGCGATATCGAAGTTGAGAAAAGCCTCAACGTTCATGACGGCGTCAACGCTTGTACCCTACGCCACGAGAACATCGGCGACAAGGCTTTCACGCTCACCCTCCGCCCGTTCGTTTCGCATAAGAACTACCACGCGAACTTTTACGAGTCCCCCGACTACCCGCATGGGATGAGCTTCCCCAAGGATCAGACGGTCGTCGAACATGAAGGCATATCCCTCTGGTTGAGCCACCCCGGTGCGGAGCGATCGCTCGTTCAAGGCTGGTATTACCGGTTCGAACACGAAGAAGAAGTGAAGCGCGGTCTCGATCCGCGCGACGACCTTTTCTGCCCATGCGAGCTGAAATACGAACTCGCGCCGGGCGAGAGCGCCATCCTCATCGCCTCGACCGAAGACGGCGTCCAAGCGGCCGAGCGCCCCAGTCCCGAAGGAAAGACCCTGCGCCTTAGCGACATGCTGCACGAGGCGGCCTCCAAGTTCGTGGTGAAGACCGAGCGGCGGACCTCGATCATCGCGGGTTATCCCTGGTTCACGGACTGGGGGCGCGACACGATGATATCGGTCCCTGGCGTTCTGGTTCACACCGGCCGATTGGCGGACGCGAGGGACCTTCTGCTCGATTACGCGGCGAGCATGCAAGACGGTCTGATTCCCAATCGGTTCACGGAAGCCGGAGGCGCGGACTACAACACGGCGGATGCCAGCCTCTGGTTCGTAAATGCCGCCTACAAGACTCTCGAGGCGGAGTGGGATCAGGACTTCGCCGAGAAGATCTATCCGAAGCTGACGGAGCTGATCGGCGCCCACCAGAAAGGAACTCAGTTCGGCATCCACGTCGACCCCGCGGACGGCCTGCTGAGCCAAGGAGAGGAGGGCGTCCAGCTCACTTGGATGGACGCCAAGATCGGCGACTGGGTCGTCACCCCGCGCCACGGCAAGCCGGTCGAGATCAACGGCCTGTGGATCAACGCCCTGCGCATTCTCGAATGGCTGAGCGCCAAGCTCGGAAAGGAGGGAAAGTCCTACGGCGCATCTGCGGCGAAGGCCGAGGCATCCTTCCACGAGAAGTTCTGGCACGAGGGCCGACTCCACTTCCTCGACACCGTCGATCCCATGGACGCAACGCTAAGACCGAACCAGGTCATCGCGATGGCTTTGCCGTTCGGTCCGGCCAAAGGAGAGAATGCGAAGCGCGCGCTCGATACCGTCGAACACCTGCTTTTTACACCCTACGGGCTTCGCTCACTCGGACCCGACGAGCCGGGCTATCATGGCCGCTATGAGGGCCATCTTCCGGATCTCGACGCCGCCTATCACCAAGGCACGGTTTGGCCGTGGCT
>DATJYD010000423.1:0-4656 GCA_035499755.1 Fimbriimonadaceae bacterium | reverse complement strand
GGTCCTACCGTCCTCCAATCCCCCAAACCTCGCCCCGATACCGTGGGCTTTTCGATCGTGACGATCGGAGACGAGGTCTCCAGGTATGAGAGGGAGCTATTCGCGAAAGGCGACTACCAGGACTACCTGTTCGTCCATGGGATGGGCGTAGAAGCGGCGGAGGCGCTGGCTGAGTACTGGCATCGCCAGATGCGGATGGAGCTCGGAATCGGAGGCGAGGATCCGAGCGACATGAAGCTGCTCTTCTCCGCGAAGTATCGCGGCGCCCGCTACTCGTTCGGCTATCCGGCATGCCCCAATCTGGAGGATCAGGCCAAGCTGTTCGAGCTCCTGAAGCCGGAGGAGATCGGGATCGAGCTGACTGAGGAGTTTATGTTGAGTCCAGAGCAATCGACGAGCGCGATCGTCGTCCACCACCCCGAGGCAAAATACTTCAATGTCCGTTGAACGTTGCGCTTGGTGCGGGGCGGACCCGCTCTACGTCCGGTACCACGACGAGGAGTGGGGAGTCCCGCTCCACGAGGATCGCGCCCTCTTCGAATTCATCGTGCTGGAGGGCGCCCAGGCCGGTCTGAGCTGGAGCACGATCCTCAAACGAAGGGAGGGCTACCGGCGGGCCTTCGAAGGCTTCGACCCGGAGAGGATCGCCTCTTACGGTGAGGCGGATGTCGAGCGCCTTCTTGGGGATTCCGGCATCATTCGGAATCGAGCGAAGGTTCGTTCGGCGATTCAAAATGCGCGCGCGTTTCTCCGCGTCCAGGAGGAGTTCGGCACCTTTGACGCCTATATCTGGCGCTTTGTCGATGGAACGCCGATCGACAACCGATGCCAGACCCTGGAGGACATCCCTGCTCGCACTCCCCTGTCCGACCAGATCAGCAAGGATTTGAAGAAGCGCGGCTTCAGCTTCGTCGGTTCGACGATCGTCTACGCGCATATGCAGGCGACGGGAATGGTGAACGATCACGTCGCGACCTGTTTCCGGCACGCCGAACTGCGAGACACATGAGGAAGTGACAGCCGGTCTCGTGGCGCCTCAATTCGTAACCCAGGGCGCGATCAACGCGATGAGAACGGAGCGAATCGACTCTCGCAACTTGTTGGCAGTTCGTATCGTCTGCTTCGTTATGCAGGCATCATCTATTAGCGCCGTGCTCGCGGTAGCCGGCGTCTTCGCCGTTTCCTATGCATTCGCTCATCAGGAGCATGTCAAGCCGATGCGAGCGCCTGGTCCATCCTATGCCGCGGTCGCCCCGATTTTCAAGCAGAACTGCGTCGGATGCCATTCCGGCCCACATCCGAAGAATGGGCTCGACCTCACGTCCTACGCCTCGATCATGAAGGGCGATCATGACGGCAAAGTCATCGTGCCCGGCAACCCGGCAAGGAGCCGGCTGTCGGAGGCGATCCACCATAGCCTCAAGAAGCCATTGGATTCGATGCCTCCGGGACGGACGCTGAAGAAGGCAGAGATATTCCGCATCGACAACTGGATCAGCTCCGGCGCGAAAGAGAAGTAGAGGGCGGATTCGCGATCCCAACCCGCGATCCTCGGTCGGGTTAACTGTGCCGATATGTCGGCGCTAGCCCGGGCTCGGTCTCTCTATGCCGAAGGGCGGCTGCGTGAGGCGGCGGCATTGCTGGCCGAGGCCTTGCGAAAAGATGCGCGAGACGCGCCGGCGATGGCTTTGCTCGCCGCGATCGAGTTTCAGGGTGGACGTAGACGAGAAGGGCTGAAGCTGGCCCGCGACGCGGTCGCCCTCGATCCGCGGAACGCCGACGCTTGGAACAACCTGGGCCTGATGCTTCACTTCCTTGGCGACGGTCAGAGCGCTCTCGGCGCCTTCGTCAAAGCTACCGAGGCCCAGCCTTCGTTCTCCGAAGCCTGGAAGAACAAGGGCTTCGTCCTCCAGGGCCTGTCTCGTCATGAGGAGGCTCTGGAAGCGCTTAAGAGGGCAGGCGGTACCGCCGACGCCCACTTCTTCAGAGGCAATTCCCACGCGGCTCTCGGCGACCACGAGCGAGCCGTCGAGGAATTTGAAAGCGCTCTTCGCATCAGTCCGGGGCACGCGGATGCCTGGAACAACCGCGGCAGCTCTCTTCTCGAGCTCGGAAGGCCGCACGAGGCCGTCGAATCGATCAAGACCGCGCTCGGCTTGATGCCCGCCTCATCAGCCCCGCATTGCCACCTCGCGCGTGCGCTGATCGCGGCGCGCCGGCCGGACGAGGCGCTATCGGTCATCGACGTGGTTCTGAAGTTCGAGCCCGGATTCACTCCCGCCCACGCTCTTAGGTCGGAGGCGGTCGCGGCCCTCGATGAGATGGAGCGGGAGACGCAACGTCTATCGGCAGAACCTGAACGGCCATCCGATGTGGAGGAGCGAGCCGATCTCGCTCGCCGGCTCCAGGCGCAAGGTCGATGGAGTCGCGCGGTCGCTCTGCTCGGCGACGCGACAAGCGACGCCCTCCGCGTTTTGAACGCAGTCCTGTTGCCGCCGGTCTTCGAGTCCTCGTCTGCGATGGACGGTGCGCTGGCCCATCTCGACGAGGCCCTGGCGGGCCTTGAGGAAAGGCCGCCGAAGCTGGAAGACCCCCATCGGCAGGTCGGCGTCACCGCCTTCAATCTGCCCTATTTCGGCGTGAGCGACCGGCCCTACCAGGAGCGGATCGCGAAGATGTATCGCGAGGCCTCCGCCGGGCTTCGTTTCGAAGCCTCTCATTCCAAGCGAACGGACCGGCCGAGAATTGGAATCCTCTCCGGCTTGCTCGGCGAACATACGATCTCCCGCGTGTTCGGCGGCTTGATCGAGCGACTGGATCGAGAACGGTTCGAGAAGGTGTTTCTGAGGATCGGAGTCGGGGACGAAGTCTCGGAGCGGATCGCTCAATCCTGCGACCGGCAAGTCGAGCTCGACCCGGTTCTTGGCCCGGCGAGGGAGCAGGTCGCGAGGGAATCGATCGACATCCTCTTCTACCCGGAGATCGGGATGGATCCCCTCACCTACTTCCTCGCTTTCAGCCGGCTCGCGCCCATCCAGTGCACGACCTGGGGCCATCCGATGACGTCTGGATCGCCGGTCATGGACTTCTTTCTGTCCAGCGAACACCTGGAACGGGAGGATGCCCAAGCCGAATACACGGAGCGGCTCGTTCGCGTGCCTCACCTTTCGAGTTTCTACGTAAAGCCGCAAGAACCGCCATCATGGGGCCGAGCCGACTTCATGTTGCCGTCGGACCGGCGGCTCTACGGCTGCCCTCAGATGCCGTACAAGTTTCATCCCGATTACGACCGCGTCCTCGCTTCGATTCTCGAAAGGGATGAGCGCGGTCTGCTCGTGCTCATCGAGCCTCAGCGCGCCCTTTTTAAGCAGATCTTGCAGGAGCGCTGGCGTAGGACGCATCCTATTCTCCTCGAACGGACCGTTTGGCTGCACCTGATGCCCCTGAACCGGTTTCTCAGGCTCCTCCAGCTCTGCGACGCCCTGCTCGTTCCGATCCAATTCGGAGGAGGGCGGACGACATTGGATGCGCTGGGAGTCGGGGCGCCCGCCGTGACATTCGAAGGCGCGTTCCTGAAGAGCCGCATTACGTCCGCCATCTACCGGGAGATGGGCTTCGCCGATTTGATCGCGTCGAGCGAGGATTCCTACATCGAGCTTGCTCTGCGGCTCAGCCGGGACCGGGAATTCCAGGCTCATTGTCGCGACAACGTGAGCGGCTTGGCGGACGTCCTGTATGAGAACCGGAGCGCCGTCGACGAGTTCAACGGGTTCTTCGAAGACCTTGGGAGGGGAGTCCTCTGATGGCGAGCGGCGTCTACAGCCAGGCCAAGAACGTCTACGAGCAGGGAAGGCTGCCCCAGGCGGCGGCGATGCTCCGCCAGGCCCTTCAGAGCACGCCGAACGATGCCGACTGCCTTCAGCTCCTCGGCGTCATCGAGTTCCAGATCGGCCGCCAAGGCGAAGGTCGTAAGCTGGCCGAGCGGGCGGCGGCAATCGATCCATCGAATTCGGAGGCGTGGAACAGCCTCGGCTTGATTCTCCATCTCACCGGCGAGAATGGCGCGGCACTGGAAGCCTTCGCCAAAGCGACTTCGGCGGAGCCCCGGCACGGTGGCGCTTGGATGAACCGAGGTTTCGTGATGCAGGAGCGTGGCCGCCATCGAGAAGCACTCGAGTTCTTCGAGCAGGCCCTCGCCGTCGGCTTTCGAAACCCTCTTCTGCTCTTCTTCTTCGGCAACTCCTACGCCGCGCTGGGCGAGCATGGGAGTGCCTTGCCTTATTACGACCAGGCGGTCGCCGCGGCCCGGAACAATGCCGACGCCTGGAACAACCGCGGTACGACCCTCCTCGCCCTCGGGCGCGTGAAGGAGGGAATCGAATCTCTGCGCGAGGCGCTGCGAATAGCTCCGAACCATCGGTTTGCCGGCGTCAATCTCGCTCAGGCCATTCACCGGGTCGGGAACACCGGCGAAGCCATGGCGAGGCTGGACGAGGTGATCGGCCGTGGCCCGTCCGCAACCGAAGCGAGGACGGTGAAGGCGGACATTCTTGTCGAGCTCGATCGACTGGACGAGGCCGACGAGATCCTAAGTGGGATGGCGCTCTCTTCCTCGACGATCGGCGCCCGAGCCCGGGTCAAGCAGCACCTTGGCTT
>DATJYD010000422.1:0-4401 GCA_035499755.1 Fimbriimonadaceae bacterium | reverse complement strand
GCGGATAGTCTCGAACGACCGCCTCCGGCTTAAACGCTGGAGCGAAGGACAGGTAATAGCCTCGCTGGATCTCCTTGGGGTTGTCGTCCCGGCGAGGAGGCACGCTCGACAAAATCCGCGAAGTGACCTCCGCGTACGGCTTCCCCGCCGACAACGTCACATACGTTTCGAACACCAGGTGGGTGAACCCGAAGCGGGCTTTCACCGTGCACCGCACCGGGCCATCGTCGATCCAGGTGATCTCGGCCTTGGCCTTGGAGGAATCGTAGCCGGCCGGAATGTTCCCTCGCAGCGGATAGCCCGGATCGGGCTGGCCTCGGAAGACCGGATAGTCGCCGCCCTCCGCGCGCAGCATCTCCCGCCCGGTCCGCTTGTCGACGAGGCTGGAGATCGCTCCGGTCTCCGGATTCAGCTTGATGCGCACCCGCGCGTTCTCGATGACGAGAGTGCTCTTGTCGGCTCTAAGATCGGAAGGAACCGCCGTCTCGTGAGAGGCGAACGAAACCCCGTAAGTGTCGTAGCCGAGGCTGGGCACATCCTTCGCGAGAAACGCGACGTCGGCTACCAGAAGGCTGCCGTCCGGATTCCGCTCCGCACTGACGATCTGGCTCGGAACGACCTTCCCGGCGGAATTCCGGACGACCGCACCACGAGTGTTCGCGGGCAGCGGGTAGAGCCGGCCGGTCTCGACGACATCGCTTCGCGACCAAAAGGACGGATTGTAAACGGTGCACGTCTTGGCCGAGCCCCGCAGCGCCGACGAGTTGGTCTTCGCCGCGAGGAAGCGAAGGGAAGTACCGAGCACCGACTGGGCGGTGTTGTTCGCCGAGTCCAGCAGGTTATAGCCCAGCGCACCCCAGGTGAAGTTATGCAGATCTTCCAGCCGGTTGAGCGGGGCCATCCGGTCGCCCTGCCATCGCGAGTACTCGCATAGGCCCGCGTCGTGGCTTTGGGAGGCGAGCTGATCCTTGACCGCGGCCTCGAGCGTCGCGGCCCGCGTCGGCAGACCCATAGTCGAGGCGACGGCGTCGAAGCGCTCCGCGGCATCGAGATTCGCCTCGACCTTGTTGTTGTAGATCCTAAGTTGATCGCCGCCCAGGCCCCACGTCAGCGACTTGGTCCAGTCGTCCATCTTCAGCTGAACCGTGTCCTTCGGGTGCGCACCGTACGCGTTCATGTAATCGGTCAGCGTGACGTACTTCACGGGAGCCTGTGTGGTGAGCGACTTGTAGGCGGAGGCGTCGGTCGCCCAAGCCGGTGTTTCCGGCCGCTCCCAGCCAAATTCCTCCCACCCGAGATAAAGCGGCTCGCCCTGGCTCTTCAGCTTCTGAAAGGAAGCAGAAGCCGAGGTCGCGCCCCAGTTCTTGAGAACGTAATTCGGATCCAATCCGCCCTGGAAGAGCGAATTCTCGGGTGTGGAAGGGATCACTGTCCCGTCCGGCCCGCGCCAGTTGAAGGCGTCGACTTCCATGTCCGGACAGCCGGCCTTGCCCCAAGTGTCGAGTTGGCCCAGACTCGCGTACTTGTAGCCGGCGCTCTTCAGAATCTGCGGCAGTTGCGGAAACGTGAATTCCTCTTCGTTCAGAAAGGTCGAGGGGCGATAGCCGAAAAGGTGCTCGATATCCTTGACCCCGTACTCAAGCTGGCGGATATCGGATTCGCCGCTGAACATCGTGCCCATCGGCTGCCCGTAAGTCCCGCCCGTGAGTTCGAGATCGCCCGCCTTCAAATACCTTGCGAGCCGCTGCACGATCTCCGGATAGTGAATCGCGAGCTTCTCGTAAGTCCGGGTGTCCATGTCGATGCATGTCTTCACCCCGGCTCGGTCGTAGAGGTTCATCGCGTCCTCCAGCGAGAGAACGTCGGATTCAAGCCCGAGCTGCCAGCCGATCCCGGTGTAGCTCCAGTGATTGCAGATCGCGACACAGGCGGCGGGCGCCGTCTTGCCGGAAGGCCCCGAAAAGGCGAGGCTTGCGCTGATGAGGAGTCCGATCATGGTGCGTTTCCTTTACGCGCCGAGCATACCTTTCGAAATCGAAAGTCGCTTCGAAAGGCCTCAACGGAGCGCCGCCCCCCGGATGTCGTCGTGCCTACCGTGAGCCGGGAGCGGAGGAAGCTGGGAGCGAGAGAGCGGGCTTGTCGAGTTCGAGAGCGATGATCGTGTCGGCGGGGTCGCGGTGGGCCGCCGCGACGTCGATCGTGACGCCATCCGCCTTCTGCACAACGCAGTCCCCGCTTGGGTCCGCCGGATCGACCGCCACGGGGCCTCCGCTCACGATCCGCGCCTTCACCACTTTCGCGTCGATCGCGGGGAGCGTCACCGTGCCCTTGCTCCAGTCGAAGACGTGCACGTAGATCGTCTTCCCCTTCCGCGTCGAGACGCCCCACGCCCCGGGCTTGAACGGGCCGCCCCGGGTGCCGTAGATGGCCTCGCCATGGGCTTTCACCCATTTGCCAACCTCCATCAGGATGTCGACTTGGCGCGGCTCGATCCGCCCGTCCGGCATAGGCCCGACGTCGAGCAGGAGATTCCCGTCTCCGCCCACGCATTGGGCCAAGATCCGGATCACCTCCGGCGTCGTTTTCAGCGTGTCGTTCGGCTTCCACGACCACAGCGTCCCCAGCGTCATGCAAGTTTCCCAGGGCCGCTGGTCGTCGTAGGCGCCGATCGTCTGCTCGGGGGTGTAGTAATCCGCGTTCGGGCCAATGTAGCGGTCGGCCGGGTGGGCGGGGTCGCAATCGAGCCGGTTGTCGACGATCATGTTCGGATGGCCGCTTCGGACGATCTCGTACGTGTTCTCCTGATCCCACGGGATCGTCCCGCCGTCCCAATCGAACCACATCAGGTCGGTCTTGTAATCGGTTACCAGCTCCTTGATTTGGGCCTGCATGATCTTCAGATAGGCGGCGTTGTTGGCGGTTCGGCAGTCGGGATCGCGCCAATCCATCGGCGAGTAGTACCAGCCCATTTTGAGTCCGGCCTGATGCACCGCCTTGTCCAGTTCGCCGCACACGTCGCGCTTGAACGGCGTGCTCGAGATGTTGTAGTCGTAAGTCCTGGTCGGCCAGAGGCAAAAGCCGTCGCAGTGCCTGGCCGTCAGGACCACATACTTCATGCCCGTATCCTTGGCGATCTTCGCCCACTCGCCGGCATTGAACTGCTCGGGATCGAAGCGCTTGTAGAGGTTGTCGTATTCGGCCGCCGGGATCGGGCCGTTGTTGGGGCAGTTGGGGTTGGTGTTCGCGCGCGACCAACTGATCTCCTGGCCGGTCAAGGCGACCGGACCCCAGTGGATGAAAAGCCCGAACCGGGATTCCTGCCACCAGCGGAGGCGCGCGGGAACGGAAACGGGTAGGTCTGGGCTGCCGGTCTGCATCGGGGGTATTCGGTCGGAAGGATTCGCTGAACGAAGAGCCGGCAAGAGGGCCATGACCGGCAAGAGTGAAAGAGCGGGGAGCGAGTGGCGCAGGGGCGCGAGTCTAGATAGTCGGATCTTCATGCCGCCAGTCTATCACCGGCTTACAGACACATCAGAAGGTGGGAACCGCGGGGGGTTGCCCTCGCCTAATCGAATCAAATGGGAAAGACGACGAAACCGGCCGAATCTCCGAAGGAAGCCAGGAACAGCTCGCCGGCGGGTCAGAACGAGGTCGACGAGCACACCGCGAAAGAGCTAAAGGGCAATGACGAGGTGCCCGCGAAGCAACCCCGCAAGAGGAACCCTCCCGTTCATCGTAGGGACGCCAACGACCCCAATCCAAAGGACACCCGACCCAAGCCCCGGACCCCGTGACGGGATCGAAGGCTAGAGGACGCCGCTCGCACGACGGCCGTGACCAGGACCGCGGCCAGTCTTCGTTGACCTTTACGCACGGCGACTCGATTTTGACCGATTCGGATGGAGCCTGCCGGTCCTCCGCTCGCTGGTGTTAGGCCCCCGCATAAGCAGCTTGTACGTCTCGATCGCGAAATGGCCGACTCGGATGGATGCCAGATCGATGGACCGCTTCTCGTCTTCGATGATATCGCAGAGCTTGGCGGCTCGGACCGGCTCGAAGAGGCGAATCCTTCCCGCGACGTCCCGTCCCTCCGTCTCGTAGCAGCGGACGATCACGGCATTGTTGTCCTCCGCCTTCTTGATCGTTGAAATCCGCACTCCGGGCATGGACGTGCCGGCGAAGCTCAGCGTCTCCGGCAGGGCCTGGCCACGCGCAGAGCGAGGGGCAACGACCGCCATCAGGCCTAGTTGGGCATCGGCCGCATCCCGGCTGCCGGACAAAGAATCCCTGCCTGAAGTCAGCGAGAAATGGAAGTGGTGATCGCCCGGCTGGGTGTACCAGTTGCCCTCTCCGTGACAGCTCCTTCGCGAAGCGAGGAGGATCGGCTGGATGAAGGGTCCG
>DATJYD010000421.1:0-4242 GCA_035499755.1 Fimbriimonadaceae bacterium | reverse complement strand
CGAGCGTAGTGCCGAGTTCGTGGTCCGATCGCCTCGGCCTAGTCTCTAGGTTTCGACAGGGTCATTAACACGAAGAGCATGGCGATCATGGCAAAAAATGCCATTCCGAGGATTCCCAGGATCGGTGGGATCCAAGCATTGAACCCTGAGACGCCGAGGAGGAGGGCGACCGCGAAATGGGCCCAAGCAAACGCGAGAGTCGGGAATCCCTCTTCGTGATGATGCGACTGATCGAGAGTGTGCGTAGCAGGCATGACAGTCTCATGGTGAGGCTGCCGCGGGTTCCGACCAAGACGTGGGTTCCATGTCAAGAGATTCGCCGTCATGCCTTTCCTCTACAGGCATGGCGCCTGCCAGTCGCCTTGGGGCAAGCTCGGACCGATCTGACTTGGCACCGTGCGCACCAGGACGCCGCGAGCGTCCGCACTATAATTGGGAATGGTCAAAATGGGAGGAAGGCAGACGGTGAACAGACGCTTGGCTATGCAGATTTTCTTGGCATGCCTCACGTTCAGCATCGCGTGGGCCACGTTCATCCCCGAATCCAGCATGTGGGGCTACGTTCCGGGTTTGGTCTTGACGTCTTCCTTCAGCTATCTAGTCGCGGCGTTCGGCAGGAAGCGAGCCACGATCCTGATCACAGCCGGCATCGCAGTCTTCGCTTTCGATCTCTTCCTTTTTGTGTCGCGTCATCCCAGGCGGCCGGTAGTGGTTAAGGTTCCATCCTATCTGAAGGACTATGCGACCATCGACCGAGGAATTCTGTACAGCATGAGCCAGCCTAACGCCGATCGAATTCCCTTCTACACCTCCTGGATCCATGCGCCGATGACCCAGGTCGCCGGGCTTTTGAGGTGGTATGGAACCAGGGGCCGGGGATTCGACACATCCGACAAGGACTCGGTGGTGCACACGAACTTCGACACCGGCGAGTCCTGGAATGTCTATCCGGGCGAGCGGGATCTCCCGGCCTTTCCTTCCACGTCCTCGGAAACGATCCACGCGGGAACGCTCGATACCTGGACGACTCTCGTCTACCGGCCACCTGTCCGAAGCGGTTCCTGATTGCTACCGGGCGCTGAATCCGCCGCCGGGTCAGTCGCGGAGTCCACCACGTCCATCGCCTCCATCATAATGGGACCATGCTGATCCCGCTTCTATTCGCCAGCCTGGCCCAGGCCCATGCACGCACGCCTGACATCTCAGCTTGGGAAAAGCTGAAGTACGGCATGTTCATCCACTTTGGGATGAGCACCTTCGACCAGTCGGAGATCAACGACGGCAAATCCGCGCCCTCCGTCTACCATCCGACCCATCTCGATGTGCGCCAGTGGATCCACGTCGCGAAGGAAGCGGGAATGAAGTATGCGGTCCTCACCGCCAAGCACACCGCCGGATTCTGCCTCTGGCCGAGCGGCGACTACGATATCGATCAGAGCCCGGTCAAGACGGACGTGGTCGCCGAGTTCATGAAGGCATGCAAGGAGGAGGGGATCGAGCCCGGAATCTACTACTGCGTGCTCGACGGCCACAACGAGGATGGGGTCAAGTGGGACGCGCCCGTCGGTCCCGGGTACTTTGCCCTCATCGAGAAGCACCTCACCCAGCTTCACACTCGCTATCCCGGCATTATGGAGCAGTGGATCGACATTCCCGGCAAGCTCACGCCCGTGCAAAGGACCGCGCTGTACGATCTCGTCAAGAGGCTCAGTCCCCATTGCCTCGTACTGATGAACCTGAGCAATTGGGATCGGCCGGGAACGACCATGCCGGAGGGCGCCTGGCCGACCGACCTCGCGGTGGGCGAGCGAAATCCGCCTCCCGCCGAGCACGATCCGCTCATGACGGTCGAAGGCAAGCAGTATTACGTTCCCCTCGAATGCTGCGACACGCTCGAAGACAACTGGTTCTGGGTAAAGGGGGATGCACCGCGTCCGCTGGAGCGCCTCGCGCGAATCTGGCAGACCACGGTCGGGCGAGGGGCCAATCTGCTTCTCGACGTTCCTCCCGACATGACCGGCCGGATCCCCGAATCGTCGATCAAGCGGCTAATGGAGCTCAAGGCATGGGTCGCCCATCCGACTCCGTTCCCGGTCTCGCTAACCCGAGGGATGCCGGCGACGGCGTCGAACATCTACAAGAACGATCCTCAGTTCGATCCCAAGTTCGCCGTGGATGGCAACGACGCGACCCGGTGGGCGACCGACGATGACCAGCACTCGGCCTGGCTGGAGGTCGACCTCGGGACTGAGAAGACGTTTGATCGAACCTACATCACCGAGGCCTATTATCCGCGCGTGCAGCGATTCGAGGTTCAGCGGAAGGTGGGCGATCAGTGGGAGACGATCTGTAGAGGGTCGACGATCGGCGCGCACATGGAGCTGAGGTTCAAGCCGGTTTCGGCCCGCTACGTTCGGTTGCACATCCTAGAGTCGACGGTCGGCCCGACGATCCCGGAGTTCGATCTGTACGAGAGGTGAGCCCCTAGCGTTATTACATCTATGCGGAAGCGCGATCGGAGTCGCGCGGTCCGACGTTGGACTTCAACGCCCTGACCTCGTTCTCGCGCAGGCAACACTTCTTGTACTTCTTGCCGCTCCCGCAGGGGCAAGGGTCGTTGCGGCCGAGATACTTGTTCGGATTCGTGGCGGGTATCCCGAAGTGGGTCGGCAACGGCTTCGGCAGTTCGGTGACCGGCTCTTTCGGCCTGTACCCAGCCCACTCGGAAAGCGTCTCGACCGCCCGGCCAAACGAGCGGACGTTATCCATCTCCAACCCAGCCATCCCGGACGGATCGTTCAAGGTGGCGTCGAGGATCGCGCGGAACTGCTCCGGTCTCATCCAGGAGGGATCCACAAGTCCGCTGCTCAACACCTGCTCGGCTATGCCGGTTAGATCCTCATGGCCGGCGTAGGCCACGGCCGCACACCACCCCTCCCAAATGTAACACTGCTCCTGCGGTTCCATCTCGACGAGCGTTCGGAGGAGAAAGCCATGCATGTCGAAATCCGGCGCTTGCCCGGAGGCGGCCAGGTACGACAGGGCATCCAATGCGGAGTGACGGACGAATTCGTCGGCACGGGGCGACTCGATCACACGGATCAGCCGCGATACGTCGCCGTCGAAGACGTTGATAAGGATTCCGGGGAGCGTCTCGGTAATCGCATCGCCGAGTACGTATTCGCACCGCTCCCGGTCTAAAAGCAATTCGCAGATCGGGGGGTAGGCCCTCTTCTCGCACTTCTCGCCACAGAGATGGATGGTCAGAAAGAGGCATTCCGCGACGTTGTCCGAGATCTCGCGATCCTCGTAAACGAACTGGTCGAGTCTTTCCACAAGCTGCGGCCCAGCCTGTTCCCAATGCTCGATCGCCCAGTTCATCGAAGCCTCGGGAAGGCGATCCGAGCTGGCGCAGAAGTCGCGGATGACCGAATCGACCGTCACATCGGAGTCAATTTCTCGAAGTGCCATTGCTGTTGCGGTCCAGACGAGGACGGGGCCGGCTTTGGATCGTCGAGTTTTCCATACGTCTTGGGGTCCTTCGACGCCCCCGGGGCAACCGCCGACCCAATACGTCTGGATTTCGGCCGGTCCGCAGCGGCGAAGATTCGTGCACTCCCCAGCGAGAAAGCCCCGCCGAAGCGGGGCTGAGATAGGACCCGGACCCCAGATCACAGGGATCGCAAGAAGGCGATCAGGTCGTGCCGCTCCCGCGATGTAAAGGAGATTCCAAAGCGGTCTTGATAGAAATCCAAGACCGCGTCCAGGTCCCTGGCGCTTCCGTTGTGGAAATAGGGCGCCCTCGCCGCCAATCCTCGCAATACAGGTCCCTTGAACCGGCCGATGTCCTTCCACTTGCCGGTGCTGAGGGCAAGTCCGGGGTCGGTCGTCTGCGTGATCTCGCCCGTGCTTAGGTTCTGCAGCGTGTAGAGAGGCATATCCGGGGTACGTCGGCTCGCATCCGCGACGCCGATGTTCAGCGCGATCGCCAACGAGTGATCCCCCACGTTGGGCGCGTTGTGGCAGGTCGTGCAGGTGCCGACGGTGCTGCTCGGGCTCCCAAAGTAGGGATTGTCGTTCAGACCATTCACACCGGAGATCGGAATTGGCTTGGTGTTGAAGACCACTTCCCCCCGAGCGATCGCGGCCCGATCGTCGTTCCGAGAATGCGTCCATGGGTCGAAGAGCGACATCGAATTGGGGTTGAAAGGCCCGTTTGGATCGGCGACATTGTCATTGATA
>DATJYD010000420.1:0-2420 GCA_035499755.1 Fimbriimonadaceae bacterium | reverse complement strand
GGGCGTGATGGTGCTGATCGGTTTGACGCTGGTCGGCGCTCCGGGCGTCGCGTGCTTTGCGGCGGTCGGCTACTTCACGAAGTCGCCGATCGGGGGCGCGATCCCGGCGGCGATCGTGAACGCGGCGGTGGCGTTTCTCCTGACCACGGTGGCGGGAGGGCTCTACGCGGCCTTCAACCCGAGCGAGTGAGGGGGTATATTCCGAGAGCGTTTTCTTCCCCCCAAAGTGGGTGCCTCTATAGGGGGGAAGAAACTTCTGACCCGATTGGCCGCACGCGCGGTTCGTCACGCTGAGGATTGGGCCAGACCCGTTGCCGGGATGGCGGAATGGTAGACGCGACGGTCTCAAAAACCGTTGTACCAAAAGTACGTGCGGGTTCGAGTCCCGCTCCCGGCACCAGATTTGAATCTGATTGGGCACTGCTCCGTTGGGCTTAGGCCCTGTGCGAGGAAGATTCCAAGCAAGATTCGACACCTTTCGTGTCGCGCCTTGTTTCGAGGCCTGATCAACTCGAACCCGGCCGGTCAACCTTCACTCGATAAGTCGTTCCGCCCCTGGCGAATCGGTTGCCCAACCAATTTCCGGTATCCAGGGGCCGCGTCAGCCGTCTATAATCATAGTGACCACGCTGGAAGGGGGAGCCCGACCAGCCCCCCAGGGGATCGACCCCCTGGGTTTTCTTTCTGTATGGTTCGAGCGGGGTTCTATTTCGACGGCTTCAATTTCTACCATGCCGTCGACGATCTTAAGCAGCCGCACTTGAAATGGGTGTCGTATGCGAGACTTGCCCGTGCCGTTGCCTTGGCCGGGCATGAGGTCACGTTTGTCAAGCTCTTTACCGCGCTTCCCTTTCACAGTCCGCAGCGTCTGTCTCGCCACAAGAAGTTCCTCGACGCTCAGCGCATTGAGGGCGTCACGATCATCTATGGCGAGTTCAAGGAGCGATCCCGGTGGTGCCCCGAATGCGGGAAGACACCGATGGTTCATGAGGAAAAGGAGTCGGACGTTAACCTCGCAATCCACTTATTGCGCGATGCCCGATTGGGCCTCGTCGACGTTGCATATCTGGTGACGGGAGATTCCGATCAAGCCCCCGCCGCCCGGATGCTGAGACAGGACTACCCCGAGATAGAACTCGTTGCGGTAAACACACCCGGAAGGTCTCACTGCAAGGAGATACTGCACGCTGCCAACGACAAGAAAGCAAACGTGTCCGCGGCGGTTCTCGAAGCCTGCGTTATGGAGTATGAGATGGTCGGCGAGGATGGAGTTGTGACCATCTGCCCCTTTTCCTACAGAAGGTGACGGCTGGCCCAAATCTGGTGTGTTCGTAGCCCCTTGAGGCTTAAGAGGGTGATGGCGGGGGTCCTACCGCTCGACCGCGCCGACAGCGGTTGGGGCTGGTTATTTGGCCTTCTTCAGGCGCATGCCTTTCGCGACGGCGTCCCGAAAGAACCGGTCCGTATGCAGGGTGTTGCCGTATTTCGCCAGGGCGTAGCAGTTCTCGCCTTGCTTATCCACCAAGTTGGGGTTCGCGCCGTGGCTGATGAGCCAGGGAACGGCGGTGAGAGAATAGACGGCGCAATCCATGAGCGGAGTGGGGCCCTTGCCGACTCGATCGTCCACGGGCACGCCGTAGCGGTGGATCTGGTCGAGCAGGTCCCAGTCCACGATCACGGCGTAGTGCAGCCAGCCCGAACCGTTTTTGTCGTGGTAGTGGGGATTCGCGCCTCCCTTCACGAGGGCGTCGAGGATCTGGGGCTGGCCCTCGCTGATCGCGTAATAGGCGACCGGCGAAGTGTTGACGTCGGTGGCGTTGGGGTTGGCGCCATGCTTCAGGAGCCAGCGAACGTTGTCGAGCTTCCCTGCCTCGGCGGCCTTCATCAGAGGAGTCAAGTGCCCCGGCGTCGAACGGGGATCGACCGATTTGAGATGCTGAACGGCCAGAGCGAGGTTCGCCGGGTTCCGCAAAGCCGCCATGTGGACGATGGTCAGCCGCCCGTCCGTCACGTCGGACCATGAGCATCCGTGATCGGCGAGATACGCGACGACGGGTGGATCCGAGACCGCGAACGCCATCATCAGCGGCGACAAATGAAGCGAGTTCTGGGCATGAGTCAGCTCCGGATGAGCCTTGAAGAGAGCGATCGCCTCCTGATCGGTGTGGCCGGCGAGCCATGCGTAGAGGTGGCAGGAGTCATGCAAGTCCTGATTGCCGGTGTAGACCCGGCAGCCCACGATCTCCAGTTGATCGTACGATGCCGTGTTCCAGAGGTAGCTGCTGTGCTCGAAGGTAAGAGCACGCGTCTGCAACGACTCGTTGTGGGGAAGGAGGCTCCCGTTCAGCGGCACATCGACGTTCTGGAAGGACGAGACGGCCACCGGCTTGCTCCGGTAGGTGACGCGTTCGCCTTCCCGG
>DATJYD010000419.1:0-12070 GCA_035499755.1 Fimbriimonadaceae bacterium | reverse complement strand
ACCTCCGGGGCGCGGACACGATTCGTGGCAGCGACGGATCGCAGGGCAAGCCCTGCCGCTACGGCATCGCACGGAGTGAAACCGGAGCGGACCGGTAGGTCTGGCCGGCCGCTCCCCCCGCGCAATCCACAAACGACAGCTCGACTCCGCACGGCAGTCCCCGAAGCTCGCTCGGACGGGGCCAGTTGCCGTCCTCTCGAACGGTCCCTGAGCTGCTTGGGACCAACTCCAGTCGAATGACCGTCCTCTTGGTCCCGTCTTCGCCGATCCGCAGTTCCCTTCCCAGACGGTCGGAGGCGAGCGCGATCCACGGCTCTGGCTGGCCATCCGGATAGGCGAAGAACTGCTCGGGGCCTTGGTCGCCGAGCCAGGACATGTTGTCGAACACGCGGAAGATGTCGGCGGTGACGAATCCGCCGCCCGCCGCAGGCCTGACCAACTGGGTTCTGCGAAGTTGCGTTCTCGTCGAGCCGAGGCCCTGGATCCCGCCGATGATCGGGAAGTAGGTTTCGCCCACCGGCAATCCCGAGCGGTTGGCGACGGTCAGTTCGAAGCGCGGACCTCCCGGTCCTAGTGTCACGGTTTCGACCACCGAGACATCGTAGGGATAGCCGAGGTAGTTCCGGAGCGGACCTTCCCAGGCCAAGGTCAGCACGTTACCCGCGATGTGATACGACGACAGCTTCTGCTGGGCTCCCACGATCCAGTTCGCCTCGATGGTCTGCCATGGCTCCTTGCCCGGAATCGGTAACGCGAACTTGAAGCTGGCGCCGAGGCGTGGCTCCCGAATGAGGTCGAGTCCGCCGGTCTTGTCATCGAGGCCGATCAGCGAGCCGTTCGTTCGGCTGAAAACCAAGCGATACCGGCTGTCTTCGAGAGCGATCGAGGTCTTTGGGCCAAAGGCGGGGACTCTGGCGAGGGGCGTCTTCAGATAGGCCGGGAGATCGGCCTCGCGCACGTCGTCGATGCAGAGCATCGAATAGGTCGCGGCGTCGGCATCATCGACCGCTTTCACGTAGACTTCCGCGCCCCGATGCCCGGTTCCGTCGAGGAAGGCGGGAACGAAGGCGGTTGTGTTGGGGGCGTACACGCGATCCAGTTCGGTCCCGTCCGCAAGGTTCAAGGTCACGTAATTCCACTTCCGGGGCAATCCCTTTCCTTCGAGCGAGTTCCAACCGCTGATTAGCAGCGCGACGCCGTCGTGGTCGAGCCGGAACGGCTTGGACTGAAGAACGCCAGTCGCCGGTTCGCCGAGACCGCCGCTCCAAGCCCAGTATTTGCCCTGCCAGCCGGAGTAGTAGCGCCGGGAATCGTCCGCGATCACCCAGGTCGGATCGGCCTTCCAGCCCCGAAAGTCGCCGGATTCGAAGTCCCCGTTCTCAATAGGGCCATCTTCGGAGTGCGGAAGCGGAGCTTCTGCCGTTGGAAGTGCTGGGCGGCGACTCCCTCCGGGAGCCTGTTCCAAGAACAGGATGCCCTCGGCGGGGACGTCGATCACAGCCGGAAGTTCGACGGTTCGAGCCCTCGCGAAGGGAACATAGACACGGCCCTTCGCGCCGCCGGAAGAGAAGCCATCGACCGCGACCCGCGCCGGCCGCATCGAGCTGTTCGTCAGGATGCAGACGCGATGGCCATCCTGGCGGTTGCGGAACACGTTGTATCGCACGGAATCTGGCAAGGAGCCGAGAGTAACTCCATCATGCCCATCGAGGGCGCCCAGAAAGTCGGTCGCGCTGAGCTTGTCCCGAATCCCCTTGACTTCCTTGATGTAGCGGCCAAGCTGCCGGAACGGCGGCCAATCGACGTCGCGGCAGAAGTTGAGTGGCGCAACCATCACGATGTGGCCATCGCGCACGGCATTGTTCACGCCGAGGAAGTCCCAGGCCTGGTAGAGGCCGAGCGTCTCCGCGTTCTCGGGGAAGACTTGGCGCGTGATGAGCTGGTTCCCCACCCACCAGGTCGCATCCGTGAACTGGAGCATCCGATCCCAGTTGCATTCGAACGACATCGCCCAGTCGGGCCGCACCTTGCGGCACGCCGACATGACCTCTTTCGTCAGCTGGATCGCCCCTTCCCACGAGGCGGTGTCGGGACTCATCGCGATGCCCGGGTTGTATTCGATCCCAGTCGGGAAGAGCTTGTCGACATGGACTCCGTCGGCGCCGATCCGGGCGAGCTTCACAAAGTCTTCGACGATGATCTTGCGGAACTCCGGGAACGAAAGATCCATCCAGGCCATGAGCTTCGGATGGCCCATACGAGCCCAAAGCGTGCCCATCCCCCAGCCGTCGTCGCGGGTGTCATGGCCGTTCGCATCCATCTCGCGGTACTTGTACAGCTCGCGCTTGAACCAGTCCGAATCAATCATCGCCTGGCCGTAGTTGACGAAGAAGTACACCTTGAGGCCCATTCGGTGGCAGGCCCGGATGCCGTGCTCGAGTTCCTTCCAGGTCCCCAGCCTCGGATCGGGGACGTAGTACGGGTAGCCGTTGTCGTGCCCGCCCATGTGCCAGCCGCTAATCTGAACGGAGTCGATCCCGCACGCCTTGGCCGCGGCCGCCCACTTCGGGATGTCCCGGTAACGGAACTCGATCGTGCCCTCGGGCAGCATAAACATGCTGAAGAGGAAGAACGACTGGTTCCGGAGCCAGCAGTTCGCGGGCTGGGTGATGCCGAACGCCTGCTGGAACCAGGCCCGGTAGACCCGGCCGGCGGCACGCCAGTCGCCGTTCACCAACTTCAAGACCACGGGGGAACCCGTGAAGCTCTTGCCAGGAGGGGTGAACGGCAGGTGGCGGATGTAGCCGAACAGCGAGGATTGATGCTCCTCGAACTGGTAGAGCTTGTATCTTGCGACCTGGTCCTCGGACGAGAAGTAGAGGCTTCGCTTGCTCCCATGGCTCTGCAAACAAGCGAACGACATGCACATCTGGCCCGGATAGGCGAAAGTAGCGGAGCCGAACCCCGGTCCCGCCGGCTTCTGCCAGGGACTCGACGTGGGGACCCAGAGGTTTCCGTCGTCCTTTCCAATTTGGCTGAGCCCGCCGACGACCGGATACTGGGCTTCGCGGACTTTGTCCGGCGTGTCGTTCTGAAGCCTGAGGGAGAAGCTTGCTTGGCCGTTCCGGGCGGATATCTCCATCCGGACGCGGATCTCGTACTTGTCGCCATCCGACGCGGTGAGCGGGCCGGGCCAGAGGAGAGACACGGAATCCGGGCTGTGCCCGTCGATCCTGACCGCTTGATCTCGGCCGAAGATCGTCGTCTGGGTCTTGTCCGGTTTGTCGAGGACCAGCCGGAAGTTCTCGGCAAGGCTGTGGGGAGGAGCGAGACGGACTCCGCCGCTCTCGACGGCGGTGATCGTTCCGTGCCGGCCGTCGAACTCGACGGCGACCGAACCGGAGCGAATAACGAGGTCGGTCGCGGCTGGGCTTACCCTGTGGATCCCCGGCGTAAAGCCCAGGCTTACTGCGGAAAGAAGAAGCGCAACCCTGACGCCATTACTCATCGATGATCCACTTTCGCCTCATGCGCCGACCCGACTACGACGTCCCCGTGAACTTGGACGCAGAGCCCGCCTCCGAGGAGATCCTATCGCTCTCACCCGCGCCCGGCAGCGTGAGTCTCAGGCCCTCGACACGTTTCCAGTATGTCGACTTTCTTGGGCTTCATTGCCAGGCGTTCGGTGGGCTTACGGGATCGGCGGCGACGAACGGGCCCCATTCACCCATTCACGGGTCCAGGGGCAGGATGCCCCTGGGACCCCATCGGCTGGAAGCCGATGCCACGCTACCAGGCGTAGTGTTCGGGGGCGGTCTTGAAGCCGGGGAAGATCGCGTCGAGCTTGCCGAGGGTCTCCTGGGAAAGCTCGATTTCGAGAGCGCGAAGCGACTCGTCGAGTTGCTCCGTCGTGCGGGGCCCGATGATCGGGGCGGTGACGGCTCTGCGGCTCAGCAGCCAGGCCAGGGCCGTATCGGCCGGCCGCTCTCCGAGCTCTTTGCATAGCGCCTCCCAGGGCTCCAGCTTTGAGCGGTTCTTCTCGATGCTCTCCTTCATCGAATCGCTTCCCCGCCGGCCATCCTTGTCGACGCCTTCGAGCACTCCGCCGAGCAGGCCGCCGGCCAGAGGAGACCAGGGAATCAGGCCAAGGCCGTACTTCTCGCAGGCGGGAATGACCTCCAATTCGATCGTCCGCGCGTTCAGGTTGTAGAGCGACTGCTCAGAGACCAATCCCATGAAGTGCCGGGCCTTCGCCGCCTCGTTCGCCTCGGCGATGTGCCAGCCCGCATGGTTTGAAGATCCGATGTAGAGCACCTTGCCTTGCCGGACGAGGGTCTCGCAGGCTTGCCAAATCTCGTCCCAGGGTGTCGAACGGTCGATGTGGTGGAACTGGTAGAGGTCGATGTAATCGGTCTTCATCCGGATCAGCGACTCGTCGCAGGCGCGCCGAATGTTGAGCGCGCTGAGGCCGCTCTGATTCGCCCACTCGCCCATCTTCCCGTAGAGCTTGGTGGCGAGAACGGTCTTCTCGCGGCGGCCGCCTCCCTGGGCGAACCAGTTGCCGACGATCCTCTCCGTAACCCCTTCGCCGATCTTCCAGCCATAGACGTTCGCGGTGTCGAAGAAGTTGATGCCGTGCTCGTGGGCGCGGTCCATGATGCCAAAGCTGTCTTCTTCCGTCGTCTTCGGGCCGAAGTTCATGGTGCCGAGGCAAAGGCGGCTGACTTTGAGGCCGGTGCGGCCAAGCTGGGTGTACTGCAAGTTTCTCTCCTCCGTATAGCGCAAAGCTGCGGGCGTGCCGAGGATTTACAATCCGGGATTTGGGGGTTGAAAACCACCGGCACGCATCTAGCCTGTCGCTACGGTCTACCGCATGTCAGGCTTCCTTGTTTCACTCCATCTTCGCCCGGTCCCACCGGTCCCATGCCGCTGGAAAGACTGGCCCTATAATTCAGTGATGGAACCGATTCGCTACAAGCCTGGAGAAGCCATACGATGGCTGGAAACCGGCGCCGAGGCCAACCGGAAATCCGCGCGCCAAAGGTCGAGGGACGTGTTCACGCCCGGCGTTCCCCCTGGGGCCAAGTTCGGCCAAGGCGTCGCCGCGCTCATCGATCTCGGGAAGGGCGCGTGGGCGGACGTTCTCCACAGCCAGGCCGAGGCGAGCGAGTATGTGCTACAGGACGACCGGCTCGACGTGGTCTCCGGCACCGCGATCAAGACGGTCCCCTACGACGAGATCAAGTCGATCGCCTTTAAGAACGAGCGCGCGATCATCACGCTGTTCCGCGGTTCCGTCCTCACGATCAGGCCCTACGCTCACATCACGGCCGGCCGCATTCGCGTGCCGGTCGGTTGGCTGCGAAACGGCATGGAAGTTCCCTACGACCTCCTGATCGAGGAGCTTTCGGCTCGCTGCGGCGTCGAGGTCGTGGCCGCCTAGCCACCCGGCACGGGAGGTTCGGCTGGCCCCGTGCCGGGGCCCCCACTTGGAGCGAACTCCAGCCTGGTGCCGCCTCCAGTTCTTGACTCGACCTGCAGTCGAGCGGCGGTTGAAAACCGCCGGCACGGCAGGTTCGGCTGTCCCCGTGCCGGGGGCTTTCAGCCCCCACTGGAGCGAAGCTCCAGCCTGGTGCCGTCTCCAGTTCTTGACTCGACCTGCAGTCGAGCGGCGGTTGAAAACCGCCGGCACGGGAGGCTGTCGACCGGCGTTCGGCGTTCGGCGTTCGGCGTTGGGACGGAGTTTCAATCAGGCCATCGCGCGCGTTCGCATCATCTCCCAAGCTGGGGACGGCCGCCCGGGATGCTCCGCGACGACCACCCGACACCCAACGCCCGCCGCCGGGTAAACACGCAGCGTGAATGCTTGGATGCAGCCGGAACCCGCGGAATGGCTGGACGTCGTGGACGACGCTCTGCACGAGGACGCGGGGCTTGGCGACGTTACCGGGGGATGCCTCGATCCCGATCTCCTCGTCGATTGGTACATCGAGGCCCAGGCCGACGGCGTGCTCTGTGGAGTCGGAGTCGCGGAGTATCTCCTCGCGCCCTTCCCTAACGATCCCGAGCGGTGCGACGTCAATGTCGAGAAAAGCGACGGCGAGCGAGTGCGGCGGGGGACGCCGGTGATCTCGGGCAAGCTGCCGGTCCGAAGGGCGATGCTCGCGGAGAGGACCGCCCTCAACTTCATCATGCATATGAGCGGCGTCGCCACCCTCACCGCCGCCTTTGTTCAAAAGATCGAAGGCACGGATGCGAAGATCATCGACACTCGGAAGACGATTCCCGGCCTTCGCTCCCTCGACAAGTACGCAGTCCGTTGCGGAGGCGGATCGAATCACCGCATGGGGCTTTACGACGGAGCGATGATCAAAGATAATCATATCGCCGCGCTCGGCTCGATCGGGAAAGCCGTCAATGCCGTGAAGCGCTACGCATCCCACATGACGAAGATCGAGGTCGAGTGCGAGTCGATGGCGCAGGTCGAGGAAGCCGTGGGCTGCGGCGTCGACATCGTGCTGCTGGATAACATGGACCCATTCGAGATGAGGGAGATCGTCAAGAAGTTCAAGGGAAGGGTGCTGTTCGAAGCGAGCGGGGGGATTTCGCTCGAAACGGTTCGCGGCGTCGCTCTGACCGGGGTCGAGCTCATTTCGGTTGGGCAGATCACCCATTCCGCGCCGGCCTTACCCTTCCACATGGAACTGCAATGAAATCGCCTCTCGAATCCGGCTCATGGCACGACTTCGACGAGGTCCTCTCGACCCAGGACCTCGCCGCGAATGCCCTCAAGGAAGGTCGAGGCGGCGTATTTTTCGCTCGCAACCAGACCCTCGGGAGGGGACGATTCGGCAGGGAGTGGATCAGCTCGCCGGGCGAGTCCCTCACGATGTCGATGGCCTTTCTCGCCTACGCCGATCACCCCCGGCCCTATCTGGTCGGTATGACGGTAGCGGTCGCGGCGGCCGCGGTTCTCCGATGCGAGGTTGCCTGGCCAAACGACCTCGTAGCGGATGGCGGCAAACTGGGCGGAATCCTAACCGAGTTAATCCCGGATGATCAAGGTCGGCGCATCCCCATCGTGGGGATCGGGGTAAATCTGAACGAGCGGTCGTTTCCACCCGAGATCGCGGGAATCGCCACCAGTCTGGCTCTCTACAACGGTGGTCACTACGATCCAAGGGCGATGGGCGAGGCGATCGTGGCGAGGCTGGCCAAACTGCCCGAACCTTCGGCTTGGAAAGACCTGGCGCCTGCCTGGGAACTCTTTGATCACACGCCCGGCAAGCGTTATGTGACAGCGGACGGCCAGGAGGCGACCGGCCTCGGCATCGGCCCGGAGGGGCAGCTCCTGTGCTCGATCAAGGGCGAAACCGCGACGATCATGGCCGCCGACGCAGTTTTCGGAGTGGGGGAGTGATGGAGTGAAGTTCGCCGTCACTGTCATCAGCCATCATCCCAACGCTGGGCTGAACATCCCGTTCTGCGCGCCGTCTACAAGTGGGAACCAGTCGCAACTGGTGTAAGCTATACGTACAAAACAATATGGGCGCGCTACAACCCTGGCATCTGATTCTTCTCTTCCTGGTGGTCGTACTCCTCTTCGGCAGCCAGAAGATCCCCGAGCTTATGAGGGGCGTCGGCCGAGGGATGGGCGAGTTCAAGAAGGGAGTCGAGGAGGGCAAGAAGACCCTCGACGACGACTCCGCCGTGAAAAAAGAGGAAGAGACGGCTAAGAAGTAAGCCCAAGGGCCCAAATCGAGTGGGTGCTTCTGACTGCGCGATTCATCGCGAACTCTCTGGGCGGCGAATCACGAGCGGCTCAACCGACGCGAACCCGGTCCCAGCCTGGTGCTGTCATCTAGAATCGCGGGACGCCGAAGACGCCTTACCGCCGGCGGCGCTTCGCGACGAATCCGGCAATGCCCAGGCCCAAAGCGATCATGCTGGCCGGCTCCGGCACGGGCTCGAGATCGCCGATGAACGAAGAGTTGGAGACCGAGGAACTGGTGTCGATGTTGAACGCGAACGTGCCTGCCCCCGTGAGGCCCGCGTAAGCACCGGTGCCACCCGTATAGTTCCAGATGCCGTCTCCGGAGACGCCGTTCGCATTTCCGCTGACATTGTTCAGAACGAGAGTAACGCTCATGGTGTCGCCTGCGCCATCGTCGAACAATCCGGACCCCGGATCGGGAGGAGGGTTGTTCACGATCGAATAGGTGTCGGTGGTGAAGTCCGGCATCGGTGTGCCCGTGGTCTGAAAGATCACGTTCTCGTTGTAAACGGCATTGGCCCCGAACACGACGGTGCCAACCGAGATCACGTCGATGCTAAAAGCGCCGGCCGAGCCGATCACAGCGCCGAACACGGCGACTAAAGCCCCAATTCGCAGCAGTTTCATGCATTCCTCTCCATTCAAACAGACACCTACCATGGAAGTATATCGCACGCGGATGTTCCATGCAGGAATCTAGATCTCGCAATTTTACGAGTTGTCGGCCGCCCGGGGCCCGGCTCCAAGCCGCATAACCGAACCAGACGAGACTTGAGACAACCGCTCCCACGGGCGGCACGACATAAAACCAGGTGGCGTTCCCCAGCAGCACAACGGCGACGATGAAGGGGAAGAACACGCCGACGCCGAACAGATGGCCCCGGCGCAGGTGGGGATCGGCCATCCAGCCACGCCGCATCCCGTGGCGCAGGCCCTCGACGAACGTGAGACGAAAGCACAGCTTGAACTCAGACGCAATCGCTCTCGGCCAGTCCATCTCTTCACATCCCAACGCCGGTGTAGTACTTGAGCCCCTTCGCCCAAAGCAGCTTCGAGACGGCATAGGCGATGAAGACCCAGACGACCTGCGCTCCGACCGTCTGCCAGGCGGCGAGGCCGGAGACCCGCCCGATCATGATCTCGGTCGGCGCGCCCGTCGTGTAATAAAACGGGAACAACTCGCCGAGAAGGCGCGCCCAGTTCGGCAATACCGCGACGGGGAAAAGCTGTCCGGACAGGAACAGCATCGGCACGTAATACAGCTCGAAGATCGACATCGCTTCCTGGGTGAAGAGCGCGATCATCGACATCATCATCACGGTCGTGAAGCTGACGAGGTTGCCGAGGATGAGCGAGATCCAGAAAGGAAGCCCCAAGTACACGTGAGCGCCTCCGAGGTAGCCGCGGTACAGCCACAGAAGCACGATGAAGAAGGGAAAGAAGAGAAGGGTGCGGATGACTCGCCAGCTCAGGTTACGCAGAAATGTGAGCTGATAGAAGGACACCGGCCGCACGAGCATGGACGAGAACTGCCCCTCCTTGATCTCCATCGCGAGATCCCACATGATGTGGCTCGTGATGAAGGAGCCGAGCAGGAGCATGCAGAGGTAGTAGAGGACGAAATTGCTGGTCGTAAAGCCCTGGATCGTCCCGCCCTTGCTGGCGCTCGCCCAGACGAGCGGCATCGTCACGGCCGTGACGAGGTCAGTGAGAATCCAGATGATCCCCGAGGCGCGATAGGCGATGCCGTCTTGGAAATAGACGCTGAAGATCGCGTACCACTTGCGGAGGGTCGGAGTCACTCCACCGATCTTACCGGCCCCCCCTCTTGATTTCGGATTGCGGATTGCGTGTCCCATCACGCTCTTTCAACTCAGAGGCTCAGAGACGCAGAGGCCAAGAGAGACTTGACTGAATATTTAAATGGCTCGGCGTTCTCCTCTGCGCCTCCGCGTCTCTGCATTGAAAGAGTTCGTCGTGTTTGGCGTGGCCGGTTTACGAGCTGCGGCGGCGCAGAACGGCTTTGACGGCGTACCACACGCTCACGGCGAGCGCGAGACCGGCGATGAACTTCAACAGACCTTTCGCCTTCGACGACCCGGGATCGTCGGGGATCGGAATGCGCCGCCGCGAGTGACGATGCACGAAGGGCCCTCGTTCCCGATCGGGCCCAAGAGTGTAGACCTTGCCGTGATCGAACAGGGTATCGCCCGGCTGGCCCAAATCGAAGAGGGGATCGGGAACATCGGTGCTCACGCGGTCGATCACGTATTCGGATTTCGTGCTGCCGTAGCGCTCCTTCACGCTCCGGGGAAGCCAGATGTCCCCGGCCTTTTGAAGGGCGATGAGGCGCATTGAACTCACGAACGGCGAGTTACGGGGATCTCGGTAGGTCGTCGTCTCATATTGCTCCCGAATGATGTAGGAGCGGCTCGGGTCGAATCCGATACGGTAGTGCGTGCGGCTCCAGTCGCTCTTCTTGTCCCAGTCGAGCCAGATCAGGTCGTCTTTCGCCGTCAACCGGGCAACAGGAAGGATGTCGGCCCACCGCTGCGGCCCCGAGCCGTCGGTGGCAAAGGGACACTCGTAGGCCTCTCGCTCCGGGTCCAAGCCCGGAAGGTGGAACCAGGCTCCGTCGTCGAGTCTCACCTCGGGAGGCATCCGGTCCCAGCGCCGAGAGGTGGTCGTCTTGCCGTCGCTCACTCGGGCATCCCATGTTCCCTTATAGAGCCGCCGGGCGCCAGCATAAGCCCACTCGTAGGCGCCAATCCGGTCCGTTCTCATTTGCGGCTTGGGGAACGTCTGTTTGAAGGTCGTCACGCCCGAGATCATCGCTCGCGCCCGCCGGGCAAGGACCCGCGCGTGCGTCGCTTCCAGCTTCTGAAGGAGTTCGGCTTTGCTTGGGACCGACGCAAGAGCTTCGAAAGGGGTGAGAACCAACGCAGCGGAGAGGGAGAACGGCAAGAACCGCCGCGCCGATCCTAGGAAACGCGGCCTGTGTCGCTGCATCCTGGGCGCATTTTACGCCTCCTGACGAGAAAGGCACCAGTTCCGCTCCGAGCGCTTTGCGGTGAATCTACGCTCGACAGCCGACTACGGTCAGTCCTTCAATCCCATCCTCCGCGGCAAGCCGCTTCAAATGGGTTTCAGGACGACAATCAGTATCCGCCGCCCTGCGATTCGGCGAGACGCCGAGACCACTCTCTCGTAAAACCGCAGAAAAGCGCAGAGTCACGCAGAAAAGCGTTTCTGCGATCGCTGCATCTCTCGGTCGAAAGAGCTACGCGATGACGGCGACCGCCTCGATCTCGACGACGAGATCGGGGGCGATGAGGCGGCTGACCTCGACCATCGAGGTCGCGGGACGAACCGCCCCGAAGAACTCGCCGTGGGCGCGGCCGACCGCTTCCCACTGCGAAATGTCCGTAACGTAGATCCGGGTTCTGACGACATCCGCGAGCGTCGCGCCTGCCTCGGTCAAGGCCGCCTTGATCCGCTGAAGGGCTTTCACGGCCTGCTCGTACGCGCCGGGACCGACCGCTCTCCCGGTACCATCGGCCCCGACGGTCCCCGAAACGAAGACCATGTTGCCGACCCGGACCGCCCGGGAGAAGCCTACGGGCTCCTCCCAAGGCGAGTCTGATGTGACGAGCTGACGTTCCATGACGCCGGCCCTCGGACTACTTGCCGGAGCCGTGCTTGGTCGCGATCGCCTTATCGATGGTGGTCGCGAGGGTATCGCCGCGCATCGTATCGACGGTCGCCACGATCTCGCCGGTATCGCCGTCGACGAGCAGACAGAAGGGGATCGCAGCCACATCGTACATGTGCCCGATCGAGGTATCCCAGAACTTCCCTTCGTAGACCTGCGGCCAAGTCATTCCCTTGTCCTTCATCGTCGAGTTGATCTTGTCGGTCGCGTTCGGCTGGTCGAAGCTGATGCCGAGGATCTCGAAGCCCTTGTCGTGGTACTGGTTGTAGACCTTGACCACATTCGGGACCTCGCCCATGCAGGGGCCGCACCAGGTCGCCCAGAAGTCGATCATGACCAACTTGCCCTTGTAGCTGCCGGGGAAGGAGACCTTCTGGCCGTCCATCGTCGTGGCGTCGAAGGGGAGGCACTTGGAGCCGACGGTGAGGACCGGAGGCATCGGGTCCAGCGCGAGAGGCGTGGCCGCATTGTCGAGCGACAGCTTTCCGCGGGACAGGTTGAGGACGTAGGTCGTGCCCGTGAAGTTGAAGGGCTTCCCAACCTTGACGATCTCATGGAAGAAGCTCTGTTTGCCGTCTCCATTG
>DATJYD010000418.1:0-4565 GCA_035499755.1 Fimbriimonadaceae bacterium | reverse complement strand
CTCGTGCTGGACGCGAACACTCAGAAGCAGTTGATCGACAAGCTCCAGTCGGAGATGGACAATGCGATGGCCAAAGGCTGCAACGCGGTTCTCCTTTGCGGGACCCAGCTCAGGCTGCCGTTGAGGCGGCTGATGGACAAGTATCTGCCGCTTTTGTCAGTCGTGGCCTACAACGAGGTCGCGCAGCGGGCCGACGTCGAGTTCGTAGGGCAGATCCGGGCGGCGTAAACGACCGGGCTCGAGACTTGCCACCGAGGTTGGACAGCGCAACGCCTCGATTGCCGTCAGTTCTTCGACTCCATCCTCTGCTCGCTGCCCGAGCGTTGGACAGCCCATCGGCCGAGAACGCCGGAGAGCCTTCGCGCCATGGAGCGGGTTTCGAGACCCAAATGGGACCGGATTGCGGCCAGTTCTAACCCGCCTCAGGATGGGGCGGCGGCGAGAGACTCGAGCGACCGCCAGATGGAGCACTCGTCGGGATAGTCGACGCCGCCGACCTCATAGCTGGAACTGCAGAAGAACTCCGCGCCGTGGGCTCGGTAGAAGGCGCGGGCGTTTTCGTTATCCTGGAAAAACCACACGGCCATGCTCGCGAAGCCGCGGCTCACAAGGTCCCGGGCGACGGCTTTGAGGAGGGCGGTCCCGAGCCCTCGGCGATGAGCGGTGGGGTGAACGTAGATGGCGGTCAGCTCGCCGTCGCAAGGCACATCCTCGGCCCGGTTCGCGCCGCCGGAGGCAAAGCCGAGAACCTTGCCGTTTTCGACTGCCACGAACGTGCCGTGTTCGCCGGCGAGGATCTTCGCCCACATCTCCTCACGCTTCTCGTACGAGAAGCCGCGATGGCGCTGAGCATCGAGCGTCTCGACGGGCAGGATGCCCGCGTAAGCGTCTCGCCAAGCGTCGACGTGGACGCGGGCGATTCCACGCTCGTCGCCGGAGGTGGCGGGACGGATGGTCAGCGACATGAAGCTGAGGTTACAGCGTCTGCGTGCGTGTTACGCCTTCAGGGCTTCCGCGCCGCCGACGACTTCGAGGATTTCCTTGGTGATCGCGGCCTGCCGCTCGCGGTTTGCCTTAAGGGTCAGTTCGTTGATCATCTTGCCCGCATTATCGGTCGCGGAGGTCATCGCGGTCATTTGGGAGCCGAAGAAGGAAGCGGTGCCTTCGAACATCGCCTGCTGGACCAGGGTGAGGAAGTAGCGGGGAAGGAGGGCGTTCAAGAGCTCGGCGGCGTTGGGCTCGAAGGCGAAGGGTGTCCCAGCCGCTTCGCCGGCGGGAGGCTCGATCGGCAGAAGCTGAACGACCTGGGGAACCTGGCGGATCGCCGAATAGAACTTGCTGTAGACGATGTAGACGGAGTCCACCGCGCCCGTCTCGTAGAGTCGCCGGGCCTCGTTCGCGACCTCGATCGCATCCTCGAGCGTGGCGCCCGCGCTCGGCATGTGCACCGTCTTCACCACGTCGTAGCCGCGCTTGGCGAAGTAAAGAAAGCCCTTCTTGCCGTACCCGACGATCTTGACCGGGTGTCCCGCGTTGCGAATGAAGTCCTCGGTCTTGCGGATGAGGGACGAGTTGTAGGGGCCGGAGAGCCCGCGGTCGGCCGTCACGAGGATCACCCCGATGTTCCTGACCTCGCGCCTTTCCATGAGGGGATGCGAAGGCAACTCGCCCGCACTGGCGAGAGAGGCCATGAAGCTCTGCATCTTCTCGCTGTAAGGCCGAGCATCGAGGACGCGGTCCGTCGCGCGGCGCAGCCGGGCGGCGGCGACGAGCTTCATCGCCCGCGTGATCTGGCGGATGTTCCTCGCGGTCTTGATCCGCTGACGTATCTGCTTGAGTGTCGCCATTTACTTGACTTTGTTCACCGGCTGGTCAGGATGGGCGGGGTTGGGAACGACCTGTTTTCGCGCGCAATCAACGAGAAGATCCATTTTCTCCAGGGCAGTCTGGCCGATCAGGACCTCGTCACCCAAGACGAGCGCATCCTCGCGCTCATTTCGGTTTAAGATCGTCATCGAGATCGGCTCGGTTACGGGCACGACCTCGACTCTGCCGTCGGCGTCTTCGACTCCGCGCCGGTCGGCCACTTCTAACCCGAGCTGTTCGACAACGAATTGGGGCACGATGCAGCGGACTGCTCCCGTATCCACAAGAGCGTCGGCCTCGTAGTGCCTGACATCGCTCTTCGCGATTTCCCCATGCCGCGCCCGGCGCTCATCGAAGATGTTCGCCAAATGCACCCGAACTCGTACCTCACCCATACCGCTTCCTACGCCCCCTGGACTCCCGCCTTGACGGTCTCCTCCGGGGTGTCCTTGCCCGTATCGTATTGGCTCAGCCCTTTCGGTCCCGCCTTGGCGAAGATCTCCGCGAACTCGCGGACCGCCTTCTCCAGGCTGGCCTCCGATTCCTTCGAGAGCACCTTGGTCGCGGCGATTCCTTCCGGGATTTCCGGATACTTGTCGTGGACGTACTTGAGCAGTCCCGCCTCGAAGGGTTTGACCTGGTCGTTGGAAAGAGTGTCGAGCACGCCGACGCTGCCCGCGAAGATCGAGATAACTTGATCCTCGACCGTGAACGGGGTGGCGAGATCCTGCTTCAGCAGCTCCGTCAGCCTCTGGCCGCGGGTGAGCTGGCGCTGGGTCGCGATATCGAGGTCGGAGGCGAACTGGGCGAAGGCGGCGACATCGCGGTACTGAGCCATTTCCAGCTTCAGCTTTCCGGCCACGCTCTTCATCGCCTTGATCTGGGCATTGCCACCGACGCGGCTGACGGAAATTCCGACGTTGATCGCGGGCCGAACGCCGGCGAAGAAGAGGTCGGGCTCGAGGTAGATCTGGCCGTCGGTGATCGAGATGACGTTGGTCGGGATGTAGGCCGACACGTCTCCGGACTGGGTCTCGATGATCGGGAGCGCGGTCAGCGAACCGCCGCCCTTCTCGTCGGACAGCTTGGCCGCGCGCTCGAGGAGGCGGCTGTGGAGATAGAACACGTCTCCCGGATAGGCTTCGCGTCCCGGCGGCCGCCGCAGAAGCAGGGACAGGGCGCGGTAGGCCTGGGCGTGCTTGGAAAGGTCGTCGTAGATGGCGAGGGCGTGCTGGCCGCGATCGCGGAAGAACTCGCCGATGGTCGCCCCCGCGAAGGGAGCGAGGTACTGCATGGCGTTTGCGTCGGATGCGGAGGCGACGACCACGCAGGTGTATTCCATCGCGCCGTGCTCTTTCAGAGTCTCGACGACGCGAGCGACGTTCGCCATCTTCTGACCGCATGCCACATAGATGCAATAGACGGGCGATTCGCCGGGGCCGTGTGTGTACTTCTGGTTCAGGATCGTGTCGATGCAGATCGCGGTCTTGCCGGTCTGGCGGTCGCCGATCACCAGTTCGCGCTGGCCGCGGCCGATCGGGATCATCGCGTCGATCGCCTTGACGCCGGTCTGGAGCGGCTCGACGACCGGCTGCCGAAGCACGACGCCGGGCGCGATCACTTCGAGGCGGCTCTGCGCCTCGGCGACGATCGGTCCCTTGCCGTCGATCGGCTGGCCGAGCGCGTTGACGACGCGTCCGAGCATGCCTTTCCCGACCGGAATCTCGATGATGCGCCCGGTGTCCCGGACCGAATCCCCTTCCTTGATCAGGGTTTCGTCGCCGATCAAGACGGCGCCGATCGAGTCCTCTTCGAGGTTGAGCGCGAGCCCCATGACGTTGTTGGGGAACTCGAGGAGCTCGCCCATCTGGCAATCGGGCAGCCCGTAGACGCGGGCGATGCCGTCCCCGACCTGGAGAACGGTGCCGACGTGCTCGGTCTCAACGGTCTTCTCGAAGGCTTCGAGTTCCTTTTTGAGGATGTCTGTGATTTCTTCTGGTCTAATGGCCATTTCGATTTTGGATTGGGAACTTTGGATTCTGGATGATGGGACTCGAGATCTTGCAAACGCCACCCGGCCTAACGACCGGGCAGAGATCCAAAATCCAAAACCCAAAATCCAAAATCGTCAGAATTGTTTCAACAAGTCGTGTTTCAACGCGTCACGCAGCCTTGCGAGGCCGCCTTTTAGGGTTCCGTCGAGAACGTAGTTTTCGTACGCCACCTTCACTCCGCCGATGAGCCCGGGATCGATCGAAAAGTCCGCTTCGACGAACTTGCCGGTCGACTTCTCGATCTTGGCCACGATCGCGCGTTGCTGCCTGGTATCGAGCGGCTCGGCGCTGCTCACCGAGACGTGAATCGTGCTCGTGGCCTCCCGGCGCAGATTGATGAACTCGGCGCGCACCGCTTCGATCTCGGTCTCGCGCCGCTTTTCGAGCATCACCCGCAGCACCTGCATCGTCAGCGCGGTGATGCGGTCGCTGAAGATCCGCTCGATGATCTTGACCTTCTCCTCTCGGCTCGTATAGGGCGCGAGCAGGAAGTGGCGGAAGGCCTTGTCCCGGTGAAGCAATCCCACGATCGCGTCGAGATCGTCTTCCACGGCCGGGACCACGTCGTATCGCTGAGCGGCGCCGAACAGGGCGAGAGCGTAGCGCTTGCCGATGCGGGCGTCGTGCTGGGCCACTAGGCTTTCA
>DATJYD010000417.1:0-3696 GCA_035499755.1 Fimbriimonadaceae bacterium | reverse complement strand
CCGAGAAGCAAATAGACTTCGCTCAGTAACCAGGCGACGAATAGGGCTCGAAAGGACCTATTCTCAAGAGCAATGCTGGCTCGCCAGCAGACCAGCACTAGCATGCCGACGACCGGCAGTTGCATCATGGCAAAAACTTGCGGCCATCGAAGAGATGCTAGATAGGATGAAGTCATCGGTCGAGTCCGGCGTTCGAGTGAAGGATATGCCGAATGACACCTTGATCGAGCCTCAGGTGGTAAAACATTCTAACACGTCGGGCTAGTATTGAATAGTGTTTTTTCAGATTGTGTTGGTTGGGTTCGACGGTCGATATAGTGCGTAGTAGACGCAGCTCGACATCGTTGAAGCGGAGTGAAGCCGCTTTGTTGATGGGGTGACACCGGAAGAACTCTTCGCAATGGCCCTTAGGCCTTTCTCGTCCATGGTTCGTGGCTTCGAGCTTTATCACCGAAGGTGAGTTCCACATCGGCATCGACTTCGAGTGAGCAAGTTTGGCGGCAAGCCCGACCACGGCACCGTCGAGCGGGAGTGGCGGCACCTCAACTTCTGGCAGTACCCGACCTATTCTTCACGCCGAGGGCCCCAGGTGTGGGCGAAGACGTCAAGGTCTCTCAGGCGGAGCTTTCTGGTTAGGACCGTGAGCGGTTTCACCGCTCTGTTCGAAGCGCGCTCGGGATGGCAAGCCTTCCAGAGCATCATATCGTCGATGTTCAGATTCTTGGCCACCTCAGAGACCGGCATGCTCATCTGCTCGAACTCGCAGTCCAAGCTGCTCAAGGCTAAGGCGGACTGCTGAAACGAAACGCCGGCGGGGCGCGGCCACGACTACATCACAAAGTTCGGGGACCTGGACAAGGCCGGGTTCTCTTCGGCTACATGGGCAAAGCGCCGCTATCCTGGGGGAATTCAAGAAGGACATCAATGCGCACGACGGCGACCCGGAGCAGATCGAGACCATCGCCTGTGACATGAGCCCGGTCTTCCTTGTCGGCATCGGCCAGCATTTCCCCAGGGCCTAGAGTCGCTCTCGACAAGTTTCATCTCGTCAAGATGCTCTCCTATGCTGTGGCGCCACCAAAATAGAGGAAACCGGCAGGGCTAGGACCCTCCAAAGGGAACCAGAATCTTCCTTCTCAGGAATCCGTCCAAGCTGGGCAAGTTCGGCGGCATGCCCGACGACGACACAGCGGGGGGCTCCTCGGTGGCTCACATGGCCTCCTCGAAGGACTTTAAGGCCTGGATCCCCTATGCGGTTCCACTGGGTAAATGATAGAAGGTAAAGCACCATAATCGTAATGGGCCGGACGATTTGAAGGCTTGTTTGGCGCGCCGCCCGAATTCCCTGTGTCGGGCAGCCGCAGCTCTTTAGGAAGCGGAGATCGGGAAGGCGTCGGTTACTGTCATGTCCGACAGGGGATCTCCGCTATCGGCTCGATATTCGCCTTGGGCGCAAGATACTCTGAGTTGGTGCCGCCCGGTTTGAGATTTGGGCGTTAGTTACATCCATGGCAACCTTGAATTGCAAGAAGAGGCGGTTCAAACAATATGAACCGCCCTAGACCACGCTGTGCGGACGTGTGCCGCACTGAACCCGCACTCGTATGGAAGTTCTACCAGTCGTTTGCCCCATCGACCCATTCGGGGAGCGCTGGCGAGTCGACTAGGGTGTGACCCCGTGCGGCACCGTACTAACGATCGTAACGCGGGCTGCCGGACAGGTAATCACTTTGAACCTCGTTCCGCAGCGATCCCGAAACTCGGAGCAGACCAATTGGTCGGCCGTGCTAGCCTCCGCTCCAGCCTCACCTCTGTCACCGTGGAGGTGCCGGCTGAGGGCCAGAACAATATCCAGTTGATGTACAATCCGGCGCACCCCTTTCGTGCAGACGATCTCGCCTAAACAGAACGGACTAGTGCTTTGTGGCGACACCTCAAATCCTCCTTCGAACACTTCCAGACTGCGCAATTGGATAGTGCTCGATACAAGACTTCAGACCACGCGGGAAGCTAAACGTTCGCTTCATTTCCACCTTAGCATTGCCTCGACTCTACGTCAACAGCTCTACCGTTATTTTCGGCAGTTCCTGCCCGCGACCACACAGCCTCTAAGTAGGTAAGCGGCCAGTGTGAGCAGCGCGACCCTGCAGGACGCTGGTTGAGCGAGTCGCCGAAACTTCGACTTTTCAGCACGACTGATCTGGGGAGGTACCTGCTCAATGACATCGGGGGAATCAAGGTCCAGCGACAGTCACGCGGGCGGCAACCGTTCTCAGGAGACTGGCTACCCGCGCTGGCAAAGCAGAGATTAGGCCACTCCTTACCCGTGATTGACTCGAACTGCACATCGAGAAGAAGCCGAACAACGAGACGTGACGCGACCAACCCGCGCCTTGCCATCGAGACCGATCCGAGTTCCTGCGAATGAATGTTCTGTGGCGATCCCGACCGAAATTCGAGCCGATGACGCCTTCCTTAGGACGGAGGGCAACAGGCTTAGAGGTTTATGGGGTGATTAGCAACCACTTGGGGGCAGACACAGCAGCGTCGTCGTGGCTCAATCGGTGACTTGAGCGGATACGGAAGGCGCATGGAGGTGCTTCATGAACACCGGGGAGAGCCTTGCTCTAGAATCTCATCTTAAGGTCCTGCGACTTCCCAGCGTCAACCGCGACTGCGAAAGGACGGCCGGCGATGCGGTGAGAGAGGGAACGTCTCACGAACGCTAACTGCTGGGCCTCCTGGAAGCCGAAACCGGCGAGAGCAAAGGGCGTTCGTTAAGAGACTCAAGGACGCAAGGTTGCCCTCCATGAAGACCTCGGCCAACTTCGAACTCGCCGCGATGCCGGACCTCGACCCGCTCAAGGTTCATCGCCTGCGGAATGCGAATACGTAGCGCGAGCCGAGAACTTGCTCCTCGTCGGAGGCAGCGGGAGCGGCAAGACCCTCTTGCCACGGCACTGGCCATCGCCGCCTGCAAGGCCAGGCTCTCGGTTCGGTTCTCACCGTCTCCGCGCTCGTGGAGACCCTCATCGAGGCCAGGTCCGAGAAGGCTCTCACCCACATGCGCGCGGCACTAAAGAAGCTCGAACTGCTCGTCATCGACGAACTCGGGTTCGTTCCCTTGCCGGCAAGCGACGCCAAACTCCTCTTCGACGTCGTCTTCGACCACTACGAGAAGGCTCGGTTCGTGCTGACGACCAATCTGCCCTTCGAGGAATGGATCTCCGTTCTTACGTCGGAGGCGCTGACCCACGTCATGCTCGATAGGCTCACCCACGAGGTCCACATCCTAGCCATAAACGGGAGGAACTACCGCCTCTTCCAGAGCCTCTCCTCGCGCACTCCCTGAGGCCACCGCGCACGGGATTTGTGAAGGGGCTCAACCGAAGTGGGATCGAGCGCAAGACGCCAAGTAGTGGCGCTCGAACTCGGCGCAGATGTCTACGGCTTCGATATGCCCTGTATCTACATCGCCTCGTTCCGCAGCCTATCACCGTCTTTCCCAAACCCCGGAATACGCGAAAGGAGTCATGAATCTCCGTGGTCCATATTGTCCCGGATCTTGACCTGCGTGTTCGGTTCGGATCGCTGCGCAGAATCACGCGAAGGTGCTCATCATGATCGTCGGCGGTTCCTACAGTTTTCATTGTTGCGGCATCAATCAACCAAGGTGGTCGGCTCTTTACGTTCCTG
>DATJYD010000416.1:0-6888 GCA_035499755.1 Fimbriimonadaceae bacterium | reverse complement strand
ACTACGACGAGGCGACCGTTAACTCGTTCGTCCAGGGCCTGGCCGACCGCGATATCCCGCTCCGCGTCTTCCATTTCGACTGCTACTGGATGCGGGCTTTCCATTGGACCGACCTCGTCTGGGATCCCGCCGTCTTCCCAGATCCGAATGCCATGCTCGCCAGACTCCATGAGCGCGGGCTGAAGGTCTGCGCCTGGATGAATCCCTATATCGCCCAGGCGTCGCGCCTCTTCGAGGAGGGCCGCGAGGCCGGATTCCTACTGAAGAAGCCGAACGGCGACGTCTGGCAGGGCGACGAGTGGCAGCCCGGCATGGCCCTCGTCGATTTCACGAACCCCGCCGCCTGCGAGTGGTTCCAGGCGCGGCTCGGCGAGCTGATTGACACCGGCGTCGATGCCCTCAAAACCGACTTCGGCGAGCGCATCCCGACCGGCGTCGCCTACTTCGACGGCTCCGACGCCGTCCGGATGCACAACCTCTACACCCTCCTCTACAACCGCTGCGTCTACGAGGTCCTCGAGAAGAAGAAAGGCGAGGCCGTGCTTTTCGCGCGCTCCGCGACTGCCGGAGGGCAGCAGTTCCCGGTCCACTGGGGCGGCGACTGCTATACCGAGTTCGAGGCCATGGCCGAGAGCCTGCGCGGCGGCCTCTCGCTCGGGCTATGCGGCTTCGGCTTCTGGAGCCACGATATCGGCGGCTTCGAGGGCCTGCCGCCCGCCGCCATCTACAAGCGCTGGGTCGCCTTCGGGCTCCTCTCCTCCCACTCCCGCCTCCACGGCTCCAGTTCCTACCGCGTTCCGTGGAATTACGACGACGAGGCCTGCGACGTTCTCCGCTTCTTCACGAAGCTGAAGTGCCGCCTCATGCCCTATCTCTTCGCCAAGGCGATCGAGGCGCGGGATCGAGGCGTGCCCGTGATGCGCGCGATGCTCCTGGAATTCCCTGCCGACCCGGCCTGCCATGTGCTCGACCGCCAGTACATGCTCGGCGATTCCCTCCTCGTGGCCCCGGTCTTCTCCTCGGAAGGCGAGGTCGAATTCTACGTTCCCGAGGGCCGCTGGACGTCGCTGATCGACGGTAAGGCCCTGGAGGGCCCGCGCTGGGTGCGGGAAACCCACGGCTTCCTGTCCCTCCCCCTCCTCGTCCGTCCCGGATCCATCCTCGCCCTCGGAGGCGTGGACAGCCGCCCGGATTACGACTACGCCTCCGGGCTGACCTTCGAGATCTACGGGTTGTCGGAAGGGATCGCCGCTTCCAGCCCGGTCCCCACGCCTGCCGGTGAAGTCGCCGGAACCTGCACCGCCGTCCTGCGGGACGGCCGCGTTCACGTGGAGATCGCGGGAGCGATCGGAGATTGGACCGTCCGCCTCGCCGGGTCCTCGGCCTCGGCCACCGGCTCCGGCCCAGGCTCGGCCGAACTCACGATGCCGTAGCGGGAGAGGGGTTTAGTCATCGGCGCGGGGGATGGGTGTCCACATCCAAGAACGGATTTGTCGTCGGCAGATGTAACCGGTTCTGCTGCGTCCTCTGCTCGGACAAGATCCGGCCGCGATCATCCTGCGGCTCCGGACATCCCCTTCGCCCGAAGATCGTGCGAAGCACCATGGAGTGCGGTGCGCAAGCACCGCCTTGGCCCGCTTGTTCGAGAACAGCCCCGTAGCCGCCGGCTCCTAGCCGGCACGGGTCGCTGGTCTTGTCCCAAAGCCCTCGTTCCGCGTGCATGTGGAGATCGCTGGGGCGATCGGGGACTGGACCGTCCGCCTCGGCCACCGGCTCCGGCCCTACCCCCGCCCTCGTTCCCTAGACATAAAGCCGTCCCAGCGCACCCGATTCGCGCTTACCCACGCTTTTTGGTTAAGAGCCTCCCAGGCCCCAGGACGCCCCCTCCCGATCATCGCCGTCCTTTGTGATCGCGATTGCAGTTGTCTGCCAATGCTTGTCGGCCTTAACGCGATTTAGCGCCAACCCACGTATGCCCAGCCTGAGTGCAACATCATCGAGAAGGCACGACGCAGAGAATTTCTGTAATATGGTGCTATTCCCGCATGTGAGGGGCCCTATGCGCGAACCGCTGATTTCCGAGAATCCGTTCCGTCTGCTCAGGCTCGCGTCCGACACCCCATATCCGAGTCTGAGGAAGCACGCTGACGCGGCAATCAAAGGTGCTCAGGTTGGAATGGCGCGGCCAGTCGCGCTCATCGAAGTATTTGGTGAGGGCGATTTTGAGGAACTGGACTCGAGCGTTCGTTCGCTCGCCACCGATCCTGTCCGCCGCACCTGTTACAGGCTGTTGTGGCCACTGACACCCAACACTCTTGTCACTCTCTTGGACGGCAATCAGTCTGGTTTTCCGGCGGCCCGCGTCATTTCCGAGGGATTTGACGACCTGGTTCCCGGCTATGCCCTTTCACAGGCGAAGTTCTTAATCGCTTGGTATGAATTCCTTGCAACGAACGAGCCCGGCGAGCTGCAGAGAGCGCTGGAGCACTTTAACGCTTTCCAGGGGGATGAAGAAGGCGACGATTTGCTGACGAGTCTGATCTCGGGGGAAGATCGACTGCCGGACACAGATGCATACGATCACGTTCTTGCTGCCCAATCCAGAGTTGGCAAGCATTTGTTGGCGCGTGCCGCTGGGATTGCCGCCGATCTGGCGCTGAGGGATCGACTTGATCGCGCTTGTTCCATCGTCGATGTGATTCTCGGCTCGCCGTTCGATAGCGACGAGCAAGAAGCGTCTCTTGGCCGAGTCGTCGATTTCGGAGACCGACTGTCAGAGGACGTTCTTGCCCGGACACGGGAGATGACGGAGATCACGACTGGACCTCCTCAGGAAGCCGAAAAACTCGCGGCCCTTATCACTGCCATCGGCGAACGCCATCCCGCCGCCAAGTCCTGGGGCGACACCCTCGAGCTCTGTCACTCGGTGCTCGTGAGCCGCTGGATCGATCGCGCAGTCGATCTGGCAAACGACGAGGGGAAGAACTACGAGGCCCTTGAGCTACTTGAGAGATGCCAGACGTACAGTGTTGCCCCCGAAGTCTCTGCTCGTCTTACCAAGAACCTCAAAACGGTTAGAGGCAATATTTCCGCTCATCTCTCAACCAAGGTTCAAACGACTATAGGCGGGCCCGCCGAACCTACCCCGAACAGCAGACCGGTTCCCTGGGGATGTATCATCTGGGCGGTGTTGGCAGGAATCGGCGGAATCTCCGCCCTTTCCTCGCAATCCAGCACCAATGCTCCAAATCCGGCCAGTCTTTCCGGCGTCCCAACCGCCCAGGTCCCAAGCGGCGATTCAAGCGCGACACCGATGTCCTCAGATAGAGCGAGCGACTCCTCGCCAACCGCCCCGGCTGACGACTCCTCGCCCGTGAAGGGTCCGCCTTCTATTGAGATAAAGCCGGTTCAGAAGGCGCCACCGCTAACCAAGGCGGCCGGTAGGCTATCGACGCCTGCGCCGTCATTGCCGAGCGAGGTAGATATCCAGAGGGAGCGTCTCATTCACGAACATGATGCGCTGGTCGCTGAGGTGGATGCTGAACGCCCAGGAATCAGCTCGGAGCAAGACGAGATCAGTTCGGCGAAAGCGCGCCTCGACTCCGACAAGGCTGACCTTGATCGCGTAGCCAAGGAGCTTGACGACGAAAGTGCGAGTTTGGATCGCCAGCGGAACTTCCTCGGCGATGACGACTTCTCGGTTGCTGCATTTAACCGCCAAGTCGATGAGCACAACGACAAGCTGACCGCGTACAAGTCCGATCTGCAGAGCTATAACGAGAGGGTGAATGCCTACAACGAGAGGTTAAGCGCGGCTCGGGCGCACCTAGAGGCATTCAACAAGAAGGTGGATCGGGTGAACGAGCTTGCCCGGCAGATCAACTCAGGTTGAAGACCTTTGCGCGGGTGCCCGCACGGGGAGATCTATAGTCGGAAGGTGTCAATGGCAAGGAAAAAGCGATATGGTGGTCTCAAACGTAAGTCAGGCTACGCCAAGAAAGGGTTGATGCCTGCGTGTCTCGCCAACGAAGAGCCCGCTATGACTCTTAGTTGCGAAAAAGTGGCTGATGTTGCGATTGACATCTGGCGCCTCGGTGAACGTGCCAAGGTTGAACGGCCCAGCGACAAAATCATAGCAGCGTGGGAGCGAGCGGAGGACCGCATCAGACGGCTCGGATTCAGACTGGACAATATGCAGGACCGACCGTACGACGAAAACCTACGGGTGCGTGTCGTCGAGCACGAGCCAGGAGAAGGTGTGAAGATTATCTCCGAGTGCTTGACGCCCGCGGTCTTTTTCAACGGGATTCTGATTAGAGAGGCTGAAGTGGTAACCAGGGGCAAAGAATGAGCAGGGCTTCCGTCGATTACGGAATTGATCTCGGCACAACAAACAGTGCGATTTTCCGGATGACGCCGCGAGGCGCTGAGGTCATTACTGTCGGCAGGCTCAACTACATCCCCTCCGCCGTCGCGACGACCAAGAGAGGCGACCTGAAGGTCGGAACAGATGCACTCAAGGGAGAGTTCGAGCCGGTTGGACGTTGGTTCAAGCGACTGATGGGGACCAGGAACGAAACTGTCCTGCTCGACGGGAGCTCCTGGGCACCAGAGAAGCTCTCATCAGAGATTCTGAAAGCCCTCAAGGGTGCCGTTAAATCGAAGAAAAATGAAGACCTGACCGATGTCGTCATCACTGTGCCTGCGATGTTCACCCAGCCGCAGTGTGCCGCGACAAAAGAGGCGGCAAATCTTGCGGGCCTTAATGCCTTGACGTTGCTACAAGAACCTATCGCTGCCGCGACTGCCTTCCTGTCTGACGCTCCAAAGGAGGGCAACTACTTGGTCTACGACCTTGGCGGAGGAACTTTCGACCTCGCACTAGTCTCTGTCCGGGACGGAGAAATGAATGTAGTCGAACACGGCGGCAACAACAACCTTGGCGGCGCCGACTTCGACCGGCGAGTCTTCGATTGGACCTTGAAGCAGATCGAACGGAAAGGTGGCGATATTGCCGGTTTTGCATCAGGCAGAAACCGGTTCGAGCTTATGAAGTTGTGCGAGGAGGCTAGGATTCTTCTTAGCGACCAAGAACTCGCCTCAATCTATCTGGACCAATTCGACCTGCCTATGGAGAAACTCGAGCTCACGCGGGACCGGCTGGAGGATCTCACGGAAGAGTTCATTACCCGCACGATCGAGATCGCAAATGACCGTCTTTCCTCGCGGAATCTAAAGCCCGCCGACATCGAGTGCGTCTTGTTGGTAGGCGGCCCAACCCAGATGCCGATCGTGCGCAGTCGTATCGAGAAAGAGCTCGGACTCAGGCCTAACTTTGACGAGGACCCCATGTTGGTAGTAGCCAAGGGGGCAGCCATCCACGCGTCTTCGATGCTCATCGAAAGGAAGGCCTCGCACATTTCGGCCGCCGGGCACGCTCAGCTTCGGCTTGTGTACGATCCTGTCTCACCTAGCGAAGTAACTACAGTCGCTGGAAAAGTCGAATTCCCCCTTGACTTTCGTGGCGAGGTGCAACTCTCAACCACGAGCGGAGAGTGGGCTACTGGATGGCGCCCACTGGTGGGTGGTGCATTCAATCTCGATGTTACTCTGGGGGCCAGTACAACTGAATTCAGGGTCGAAGTGCGCGACCTCCAAGGCAATCTAGTGCAGTGTGAACCCCAGCGATTCACGGTCCGACTGGGCCTGCGCAGTGCGCGACCTGTCGCGCCATACAACTTCGGCGTCGTTGGGAAGAAAGGGACCGCGACGCACTTTCTTGTCAATGCGGGAACGCCGCTTCCGGCGAGCGGCAGTGGAGACTTTGTGCTGACCAAGACGATCATCGCAGGCTCCCCGGATCAGGGAAGAATCGTGTTCGTCGAGGGCCTCAGTTCTGCTCCGGAAGAGAACATTACGGTCGGCGAGTGCATTATCAGGGGAACAGATCTCAAGAGAACGCTCAAGGAAAATGAGAAGATAGAAATCCGGGTTCGAATGGATGAGAGCCGGCTCCTGACAGCAAAGATCTACGTTCCTCTCCTGGACCAGGAGTACGCGGTAGAGCTCCACACGTTTGATGATGTGCCCAACGCAGAAGAACTCTCTGCGGCACTCAACCAGACGCGGATCGCTATCGCGGACATTGAGGATCTCGTTGAGGAGGGTGAGCGAGACCGTCTCATACAAATCGGCCGTCACTTGGAGCAACTCGAAGTGCTTCAGGAGCGGGCACAGGCTGGCGAAGTTGGCGAAGCCGAGAGAGTTCACAAGGAACTGTCCGATACGATGGCCGCGCTCAGACCTCTGCGAGACCGGTACGAGCTAAGGGCGAAACACGCGAGAGCCATGGGCAGGATAAAGTCAGCGGACGCCCTGTGTGAGCGGTTCAACGATGCGATGGGTGCCGCCAAGCTCGGTGACATGCGATCCGACGCTGACAAGTGCTTGAGGTTAGAAGATGGCAAGGCACTCGACGCGGTGTGGGAGCGAGCCAACGACGTTTTCTGGGAACACTATGGCAAGACGCCTGAGTGTTGGGAATATCAGGTGCAGTGGATGCGCGAAGCCGCCCCGATGTCTTCCGACCCACTTACCTTCTATGAACTCGTTCGACGTGCAGAGCAGGCGCTAGCACAAAAGGACTATGAGGGCGTGAAGCTCCAAGCCATACGCGCCTGGGACTACTTGCCGGATCCAGTGCGGGCCCGGAACCGCTACGCAGACTCTGTAATCCGGCTCGCTTAGGTTGTCGTGGACGAGTCCCCAGGGGCCTCCGAACGCAGAGATCGTGTTTAGTTTCAAAGTCAACAGCGGTGAGTATGCCTACTTGGTCCTCGGATTGGCGCTCGTTAGCCCAATCATCTGGGTGTTCTCCGATCCTTCATT
>DATJYD010000415.1:0-3602 GCA_035499755.1 Fimbriimonadaceae bacterium | reverse complement strand
GCGATGATGCGTGGGCAAGGGACTTTCAAGAAGCCGTTCGCGATTGTCTCCTGGCCGGACCCCGGAGTGGAGGCCGGAGTGGGCAGCGATCTTGATTACCCGATCCCCTTTGCCAAGAACTGCGAGGTAACCCTGAGCGAGGTTCCGTTCTATTACTCGATCAGCTATCGCGCCTACGCGCCGGGAACGGCCGTCGAGACGTTCAGCTCGGAAGCCATGAAGTCGGCCGAAGGATTCGCGAACAAGGTGGCCGACGATCTTACATGGGCAAGGCCGGTCAGCCTGGCGGACGAGAAATCGATCGTGGTTCGGCCTGATCACGATCGGCGACTGACGCTTCCGCGCGGCCCCTCCGCGATCGATGCGTTCAAGGTCGGTTTTGTCGCGCCGCCCGACCCCGAGGAATTGCGCTCGACGGTCGTCGAGATGCGCTTCGACGGCGAAACGACGGTTTGGTGTCCGCTGAGCGAGTTCTTCGGATGCGGGATCCATGGCCGCTCCGTGTGGGACCGATACCGCACGACGACGCCTGACGGTATGGCTTGCTTCTGGGCGATGCCGTATGCCAAGAGCGCGGAGATCGTCTTGCACAACTACGGAAAGAAGCCGGTGGCGTTGCGCCTTGCCGTCTCCAACCGGCCCTGGAAGTGGGATGCGCGGTCTCTTCACTTTCACGCCACATGGCGACGTCAGTACCCGCTGGCGACCCGGCCGATGAGCGACTGGAATTATCTGGAAGCCAACGGGCGCGGAATCTATGTCGGCGACACCCTCACCGTCTTCAGCCCTTCTTCGGCGTGGTACGGGGAGGGCGACGAGCGGGTGTACGTGGACGGGGAAAGTTTCCCGTCTCATTTGGGAACGGGAACGGAGGACTACTACGGCTATGCCTGGGGCATGGCGGAGCACTACTCGTCCCCGTTCATCTCGATGCCGGCGCGAGATCTCAAGGGGCGGTCCAATTGGATGGGCTTTACCACGACCTCGCGCATGCGCGGCCTCGACGCGATTCCTTTCGAGAGGTCCTTTCGGTTCGACATGGAGATCTGGGATTGGGCGGACTGCAATCTCGGCTATTCAGCGGCGACGTTTTGGTACGCCCGGCCGGGAGCAGGATCGAATCGGGCGCCGTCGCCGAAGGGGGCCGCCGCGCCGCTGCCCGAATGGAGCGCGGGCATCAACGGAGCGATCGAGTGCGAGAATCTGGCGGTTGCCTCGAAGTCGGCGGCGATGATTGTCGAGACTCAATCGTCCGGTTTGACCCAGGGACAATGGAGCGGCGGAGAGCAGCTATTCCTTCGCGGGGCGAAGGTCGGCGACTTCGTCGAGCTTCGAGTCCCGGCCGCCAGGACTGGCCGTTACCGGGTGGTCCTCTACGGAACGAAGAGCTATGACTACGGAATCGTCCGGTTCACCCTGGATGGCCAGTCGGGCAAGGATGTGGACATGTGGAGCGAGAAGCCGATCGCCTCAGGCCCGATCGACTTGGGAGTTGTTCAGGTTCAGAAGGGGGATGCGATCTTGCGCGCGGAAGTGGTTGGCACCAATCCGCGGTCGACGGGAGCCCATTACTACTTCGGGCTGGATTGCGCGGTCCTCAAGCCGGCCTGACATCCCTTTTGCCGAAGATGGCAGTCTTGGACGCGAAAAGTGTCGTTTTGCGACGAGCCTTCGGCGTGGGCGCCCGCGCCGGTGGGTTGGGTCTGGGGAAAGACGGCTCAGCACCTCCTGTTCCAGGTTGCGAGTGAGGAGGGATTGCCCCGACGCCTTTCCTAACAACCAAAGGCAACTCAATGTAAAGTAACGGCGCCCTACCGGTGAGATCTCTTGGAGCGCCGCCGGAGGAACAGCCCGACCGCGGCAAGGCCGAGGGACATGCTGAAGGGCTCGGGAGTCGACTCGACATGCCCGTGGCCGCCTCCTGGATTGCACTTGAATTGGTCCTGTCCACCCACGTCGGTCGATTTCAGATAGACGCAGTTGTCTCCCGCGTCGAAGCCGCTCTTGTAGTAGCTGTAGGCGCAGTCCAAGATCGTCTTGTCGCTGAAGTTATAAGATGTGCTGAAATTGCCTTTCTGGAGATCCTCCTCGAAGGCGGATTCGTTCTTGATGCTCGAAGGGTCGACGCCGTCGTAGATCGCTTCCCAAACCGCGAGCTGAAGTCCACAGGCTTGCTCTGTGGTCAGGGAGCTTAGGTCGTCATGGCAGATGTTGTCGCCGACCCAGCCGACGATAGAGCCTGCGCAGTTGATGTTTCTGCCGTAGCCGGTGTCGTGAGCGTCACGGATATCGATGTGCCAGTTGTTGCCCGGATTGATGACGTCGGGGATGTCGGCACAGACACAATCGAAATCGCCGCTCCCGAAGATGTTGGTGTGATGGCCGTCGTCGTCGAAGCAGAGCGAGCCGGTTTGGTAGTTCCCGTAGTCGAAATTGTGCCCAGTCAGATCACATTGGATGTTGTAGTAGTTGACGCGGTCTTGGTTTTTGAACGTGATGTGGTCGTCCCAGCCGAAGGCGTAGGTTGAGCCAACAGCAATAAGGGCAACGGCAAGAACGGGCCTTCGCAGCATGGGTCTCCTCTGAAGCAAATGCAATTCGACTTCAGTATTCTAAAGCAACGAACAGGCGATTCCGCAAGTAGCTGTGCATACGCGGTCTACGAAACCGCATTTTTGCCAGCTAGCGCGCCACGGCTTGGGGAGCTTGACACACCCGATGCCGGTATTTGCCCATGAAGCGTAGAAGTGCATCACCGACGATCTTCGCCTCGGCATCGGTGAGTTGGGAAGCGAAGTGCTCGTGAATGGCGGCGCGGTAAGTTGGCCAGCTTCTTTCGCGAGCTTCGAGGCCGGCATCGGTGATGACCGCGTAGGCGACGCGGCGGTCGGAGCGGCATGCTTCGCGGCGAATATAACCCTTCGCCTCGAGCCGATCGACGAGCCGGGTGAGTCCGCTCTTGCTGAGGAGAACCTGGTCGGCGAGGTCGCTCATTTTGAGTCGCCGGTTCGGAGCGTCTTCCAGCGCAAGCAGGGCATCGTACCAATCGAGGGGAAGAAGATCGGCTTCGGCCATGACGTGGTCGATCTGTTCGACGAGGGTCGCGTGGGCGAGAAGGAGGCCTTTCCACGCTTCCAGCCCGTTCTTCGATAGCTCGGATGCCATTTTTCGTCTACCATTGTAATACGATTGGAGACTGTTGATGTTGCAATCATTGCTTGCGCAATGGTCAGCCGACCAGAAAGTCGCCGACCGGGATCGGCAGTTTCTCGACCTTGACTTGGCTTAGAATCACCGGGTTGTAGGGGAAGACGCGATGAGCTAGGAAAGCGGTGTGGCCGTCACGGTCCTGGGCTTCTCCGATGATCGTGACGTAGGGCGAGCAGACGATGGCATGCCCGTCGCGGCGGTAAGTCTCGTCGAAACAGGTGACATTGAGGAGACCAGTCTCGTCCTCGAGGTCGAAGAAGACAACGCGTTTGCCGCTCGCGGTCGGGGGGAAGCGCAGGCGGATCGGGTTGCCGACGACGATCGCCTTCTTACCCGGAGTCAGGCTACTCGCTGCCTCGGAGGTGATCCCGCCCCGGCTGGCGACGCGCTCG
>DATJYD010000414.1:0-8734 GCA_035499755.1 Fimbriimonadaceae bacterium | reverse complement strand
GCTGCGCGTCAGCGAGGCGGTCGGAGCGGATCGGGAGGCAGTCGACCTGAACGGCGGCGCGATCCGGGTAACCGGCAAGCGGGGGAAAACGCGCTGGGTCCCGTTGCCGGCGATGACCGTGAACTGGCTGAGGCAGTATTTGGTGCAGGCTCGGCCCAAGTTAGCCACGAAGCCAACTTCCCTGTTGATCGTTTCCGACCACGGGAAGGCGATGCGGCGCGAGCAGGTCTACGTCGTCCTGGAGCGGTTAGCGCGGCTGGCGGGGATCGAGCAGCACGTCGGTCCTCACGCCCTGCGCCATACCTACGCCGTGCATTTGCTGAAGGGCGGGGCGGACCTGCGGGCGGTTCAGGAGCTGCTTGGCCACGAGTCGATCGCGACCACCCAGGTGTACACGCAGCTCGATCTGGAGGAGGTCAAGCGGCGCTACAAGGCGGCGCATCCGCGCGGATGAGGATAAGAGATTGCTCGAATGCTGGAGCGATCGGATCTTTTCGGAGGGCCGCTTCCGGCGGATAATGGCCATAGACCGTGAACATCAAGCGCTGGTGGCCGTTGGGACTGGCGGTCGTGGCGACGGCGGGATTCGGTCTCTGGGTTGGCTGGAGGGCTCGCCGGCCGGTGTTTTCATTCCTTGGCGATCAGAAACCGTACATGGCTGAGCAGGAGGTGCCGGACAACTTCGGGAGATCGTCGCCCGATCTCGAGACGGTCTATGGATTCAAAGCAGACCCCGACCGGATCGTGGCGATCGCGGACCGTCAGCTTCTGCGGGCCGGCTGGAGAAAGGAGCATTGGTCGGACTTGACGGACCACGACAACGACTGCGCCGTCTACACAGAACCGGGAGGGTTGGAGCGCATCGTCTTGATCGAGCCGAACGTGTCTTTGCCTCTTTACGACGTGACGAGCGACATCGGGATCGTCTCCACCCCCGAGAAGGGCTGGGTGGGAATCACGGTAACAAGGCCGGAGAAGGCGCTCGGCTGGTGGGACCGGGCGAAGATGTGGCTGAGCCACGTCTTTCGGGGATCGCCGTAGGCGCCTTTCCGAGCCGGGGCGCCAATCGGATATATTCTCCGGATTGGAGAGAGGATGATAGAGATTCGCCGGTATCGGTGCGGCGATCCGATCGATGAGATTACGAGGCTGCTGAACCGCGCCTATGCGTCCCTGGCCGAGCGGGGTCTACGGTTCGTCGCGAGTTGGCAGACGCCGGACATGACAGCCGAGCGAATCGGAAAGGGGACTTGCCTGCTCGCGTTGGACGGCAACGAGATCGTGGGCACGGTGATGCTGTATCCGCAACAAGAGGATTCGGAGTGCGCCTACTACGGCCGGCCGGGAGTCTTCCATTTCGGCAAGTTCGCGGTCTTGCCGGAGCGGCAGGGCGACGGGATCGGCAAAATGCTGTTCGAGGCCGTCGAGAGCGAGGCGAAGCGGCTTGGCGCGCGAGAGCTGGCCTGCGACACGGCGAAGCCGGCGTCCGACCTCATCGCGATGTACCGGCGATGGGGGCTCGAGATCGTCGGTGAGCAGAACTGGTCGATCACAAACTACGAGAGCGTTGTGATGAGCAAGCTGCTCGCCGATTGACCTCCATCCCTGGCCCGCGACGTTGTTCGCGCCGAGGACAAGGACCACGTCCGTCTCGGAGAAGAGCGGGTTGATGTCCTCCAGCTCCATAGAGCTGCTCGGTGCTCAAAGGAGCATGCCAAGCGCCATCTTGAGGAATTGCGTGTCACTCATCGACCGTCCCGCGTCAAACGCCTTCTGGCTGTCAACGCGGTAATGGAGAACCCGCGGATCTTTCGTCCGACCTATCCGATCGCAGAGCCTGTCATAGAAGCCGGAGACCTGTGCTGCGGCCAGCTGCCTCACCCCGACCCCTTGAGTGTCGTGGAATGCGACCTCGATGTCTCTCGCTAGATCCGGATCGTCCTTTACCTTCCCATCGATCTCCATGCAGTCGATCAGGGCGAGCATTCGAGAGGGAGCGTCGTGCTGGCTCCCGGAGGCACTGGCCCTCGCCAATTCCTCACTCCTGAACTTCTCGAGCAGTCGGCGCGAAGAACTCTGAAAGAACGAGTAGATTCTCAGTTCGCCCCATGCTTCGCCGAGCATATCGTCACTCCCGGTTGCGCGGCATGCATTGATCGCGTCGAGCACGAGGAGGCCCCTGTTCTCATAGCCGCGGGCAGTCTCTGCAATCGGTTGCATTTGAGCAAGGCTCAGCTTCGTTTGGGCGATTCCCCGAGGGTCCTGCAATTGCTCGTAAATACCAAGCGCCTGCTCATACAGCCGTTTCGCGCGCGCACGGTCTTGCTTGACGCAACACATCCCCATGTGTCGGAGGGCGTTTGCCTCGTCCCAGTCGGCTCCATGGATTCGCCCAAAGATGTCACGAGCCTCTTGGCTCATCCGGAATCCATTGGCTAGAGCCCTTTGATCGGAGCCGGGCGTATACACCTCGCTAAATGCGAACCCGCAGCAAAGTCGTCCGTATTCAATCCCTTTCCGGGCTTGTCCAAGACTAAGGGCCCGTGAGATCATTTCGGGCCAACCGGCCATGCATGGTCCGGCGAGTTTGAAAATGCGGTGCCCGTTGCCTATGATCCGAACTGCCAGATCGGGATCGTGCCTGCACGCCCAGTCGAAGGATTCGGTTATCTGACGTGACACCGTCGGCAGAACTTCTTGGGCGTCCTCAGTCTCACTCGGCCCCCACATGTCTTCCCAAAGCTTGTCGCTCAGCTCTCCAACCGCTTCGGCCTGGGACTGCGCCCTTCGCTTGGGATCGCTGGTGGAAGACCTTTCGATCTCCAGAATACGTAAGGCGACGGCCGCAGCGGACGGCCCGGGCGAGCGCGCGATCGCCTGCGTAGCTGAAATGGAGTGGTGGCCGAACATAACGCTGGCCATCGCGAGGCTCGCCACGGTCATCGAGGCGAGCAAGAGGAGGAACGACATCGAAAACGGGGCTCTATTCGGTTGCGCGGAAGGGGCGTCGCGCGCGCCAGCATCGCTTGCGTTCAAGGCGGGTTGTAGCGCCCCTTCCAGCATAGTTAGCCGTGTCCGTCGTTCGCCGAACAACAGCATGGCCTCGGCTGTGGAAACGACGCCCATCTTTCTGCGCACGCTCAGAAGTTGCTGATCGACAGCGCTTTCTGATTTACCCAGGGCACGTGCCACCGATTCGTAGCTTTGAAACTCAGCGTAGGCTTCCAGCACCTGTTGCTCTTTCGGAGTCAGCCTTTCGTACCAGTCAGCAGAATCTCTTGCCATAGTCTTTCAGTATCGAACGCTTCGTTGAGTTTGCCAAAGAGTTCGCCTCAGAGGGAATCCCCAGATGACCACGAAGGTGCAATCGGGCACTGGGATTTTCCCCAGTCCGGCTCCCGAAGGCTCAACCGGACTACCGTGGGAATTCCCCCAGCTTGCCACGGAGAATGCCCTGAGCGAGAGTGTCCCTACGACAGGTTAGGCTCAGCTCAGTTGGTCATTTGAGTTGTGGGGCACAGCGGGGCTCTCGGGGTCGCCCTGTCGGAAGGAGGCACTATGAATCGATTTACCGTTTGCAGACTCGCCTTGGTGGTGGCGTTCGTAAGCGTCCGGCTCAGCGGACTCGCCCAAACCATTTACAGTGAGAACTTTGACTCAGGCTTCGCCGGAGAGTCCCTAACGGATCCGCAGTATGGATTCACCAGCTATAGCGGGGACCTGAAGCTCGGCTCTGCCAAACACGGGTGGACCGGCAACTCCATCATCGGAAGCAGCGGGTCGGACGCAGGGCAGCTCAACTTAGATTACAAATTCCTGCCGCTTCCCGCCCATGGCCTCCTCGAGTTCAGCGAAGACTTCTTTAGCCCGACGCTCACGGGTAGCTCAACCGCAGACGACGTGGCCATCCAGTTATTCAACGGCGTGCCAGGCGCCACGGGGAACGGTTACGACCTCAGGGCGGAGGGCACATACTGGTTCTCCGAGGACCTCACGCCAGGAGGGGCAAATTACTGGTACAGCCCCACGGGGTTGCATAACGAGGTCGTCACTGGTTCGATCTTTTGGAATCAGGACACCGGAGAGCATTGGTCCGAGGTTTCGGACGGCACGACCACCTTCGACTCGCCACACCTGTTCGACCCATCAGCAGGGCCGATGACCGGCATCGACCTCTACATTGATCAGCGCGACAATACGAATCCAGGCGACATCGACAATCTGAGGGTGATCCGGCGGGACGCGTCGACCCCAGAGCCGTTTACGATGAGCCTCGGCATCGCCGGTGCAGGTCTGTTCTTTCGGCGGCGTTTGAGGCTCGTCAAGGGCGGCTGAGGCTGCCCACGGATAACAAAGAAGAGGCCCCCCAAAATGGGAGGCCTCTCCTTTCGCCGATTCGCATCGAGAGGTTAGTACTTCTCGAGCGCCTGGGTGACTTTCTGGACCGTGGCTTTGGCGCTGCCGAAGCACATAACCGTGTTGTCGTAGACGAACAGCTCGTTGTCGACGCCGGCGAAGCCGACGCCCATCCCGCGCTTGCTGACGACGACCGTCTTCGCCTTGTCGACGTCGAGGATCGGCATGCCGTAGATCGGGCTGGACTTGTCGTACCGAGCGGCCGGGTTGACCACGTCGTTCGCGCCGAGGACGAGAACCACGTCCGTCTCCGGGAAGAGCGGGTTGATGTCCTCCAGCTCATACAGCTGCTCGTAGGGAACGTCGGCTTCCGCCAGAAGCACGTTCATGTGCCCGGGCATACGTCCGGCGACGGGGTGGACGGCGTACTTGACGTCGATTCCCATCGAGGCCAGCTTGTCCGCCATCTCCTTGACCTGGTGTTGCGCCTGGGCCACGGCCATGCCGTATCCCGGGACGATCACCACCTTCTCCGCGTTGGCGAGGAGGATGCCCACGTCTTCCGGCGAGTAGCTCTTGGGGGTTCGGCCGGCGAAGGCGCTTGGGCCGCTACTGGCGACGACGACTCCGACTCCGGCGAACAAGACGTTCGCGAGGGTTCGATTCATCGCCGTGCACATGAGGAGGGTCAGGATGAGACCGCTCGCACCGACCAGACCGCCGCCGATGAGCAGAGCCGTGTTCATGAGAACGAAGCCCGCGAAACCGGCGGAGACGCCTGTGAACGAGTTCAGGAGCGAAATGACGACCGGCATGTCCGCACCGCCGATCGGAATGACTCCGAGGATTCCAAGGGCGAAGGCGCAGACGATGAGAATCGAGAACAGAAGTACATTGGCGCCCTGGCCGCCAACGAGGATCACCACAGCGAGAACCACGATCGCAAGGGCGATGATGGCATTGACCGCCTTCTGTCCCTTGAACAGGAACGGCCGGCCGGGGAGGAGTTCTTGGAGTTTCCCGAAAGCGATTAAACTCCCGGAGAAGCTCATCGTGCCGATGATCACGGACAGGACCGTGGCGATCGCCTGAACGGCCGGGGGAGTCTCGCCTCGGTTGGACGCATCGACGAACTCATAGAGGGAGACGAGGGCCACCGAACCGCCGCCCAATCCATTGAGGAGGGCGACCATCTGGGGCATGTTCGTCATCGCGATCTTGCGGCCCGGCCAGGCGCCGCCGACGATACCGACGAAGAATGCGCCCAACATCAGGGCCATGTTCAACGGCTTCAGCCCTAAGATGAGGGGATCGCCGGTGAGGGTCGGATAGATGAATGTTACGCCAAGGGCGATAACCATGCCGACTGCGGAAATCCAGTTGCCCTTTCTCGCCGTGATCGGCGAGTTCATGAGTTTGAGGGCCAGGATGAAGCAGACGGCGCCGATCAGGTAGCCAAAGTCGGCCCAGTTGAGAAGGCCTTGTCCCGCGGGAGCAGCTTGTGCGAGGAGGTTCATTTCGTTATGCTCCTCTTCTTGGTCTTGAACATCTCGAGCATCCGGTCGGTCACGACGTATCCGCCGACGACGTTGAGGGTGCCGAAGAGGACCGCGAGGGTCCCGATGATGTACATAGGCAGAGCTTCCGCCCTGGCGAGGATGAGGAAGCCGCCGACCACGATGACGCCGTGAATGGCGTTCGTCGCCGACATGAGCGGCGTGTGCAGGGTCGCCGGGACCTTCGCAATGACTTCCAGGCCGACGAAAATGGCCAGGATGAAGATCGTTACGACTAAGATCAGCAGTAGGGTGTCGTTCACTTGGCCGCCACCTCCTTTTCCATCTTGAGCCGGGTGGGCTCGTGAGTGATCTTGCCCTCGTGGGTGACGAGCGTGTCCCGGAGGATCTGATCCTCGAGATCGAGCTTCATCGCGCCCTCGGGGGCGAGGACCCCAAGAAACTCGCAGACGTTCTTGCTGTACATCTTGCTCGCGTCGAACGCGACTTCCGACAGCAGATTGGTCGGACCGCAGATCGTGACGTGGTCGACGACCACGTTCTTCCCTGCCACCGTGCCTTCGCAGTTACCGCCGTTGGAGGCGGCGAGATCGACGATCACCGCGCCGGGATGCATCAGCTTGACCATCTCTTTGGTGATCAGGACCGGCGCCGGCTTGCCCGGAATCAGCGCGGTCGTGATCACGACGTCGCACTTCGCCATGCGGGAACCGATCAGTTCGAGCTCCTTCGCATGGGAGTCTTTGGACAGCTCCTTCGCGTATCCGCCCGAATCTTCCGTGTCGTCTTCGAGCTTCAACTCGACGAACTTCGCGCCGAGCGACTCGACCTGCTCCTTCACGGCCGGGCGGACGTCGAAAGCTTCGACGACCGCGCCCAGGCGGCGGCAAGTAGAGATCGCCTGAAGGCCGGCGACGCCCGCGCCGAGGATCAGGACGCGAGCGGCGGAAATCGTTCCGGCCGCGGTCATGAACATCGGGAAGAACTTGGGCAGCTTATCGGCAGCGAGCAGCGCGGCCTTATAGCCGGCGATCGTGCCCATAGAGCTGAGCGCGTCCATACTCTGCGCGCGGGTGATTCGGGGAACAAGCTCCATCGCGAACGCCGAGACGTTCTTCGAAGCGAGCGTGGCGACGGTCTTGGGGTTGCTTCCAGGATAGAGAAATGCCAGCAGGCTAGACCCTTGCTTGAGAGCTTGGGCATCACCCTGGCTGTCACTCGGCCCGTTCAGCATCGCCACCAGGTCCGCCGCCTCGTAGACCGCCTTCGCGGTCGGCACGACTTGGGCGCCGGCATCGGTGTATTGGGGATCGAGAAAACCGGCCTTCTCGCCGGCTCCCGACTGAACGATAATCTCGAATGATTTCGCTTTTAGCGACTTAACGCCTTCTGGAGTTAGAGCAACCCGTCGTTCGCCTTCAACGGTTTCGGCTACTACGCCTATCTTCAACGGATCAAACCTCCTGCCCTAGCATTCTGTCATTTTGGGCATGGTGCAAGTTGAGGAGAATTCCTATGACGAGATTCCTGCCTCAGTTCAAGACGGTGAAATGCGGCTAAACGGGAGCCTATTCTGAGGCTCTTGCGGGTGCCCCGCGGCCATGACAACCGCGGGCCACACGGGCCTTGCCACGCTATTTGGGTCCGGAATGGCGTATCGTTGGGCAAAGATGATCATGCCGCTGGTAGTCGCGAGCGTTCTCGGAGGGGGAACGCATTCCTCGTCTTTGTCCACCGGCCGGCCGGCCGAATCCAAGTTGGCCGACGTCGCGCCGAGCGCCTACCAATATCGCGCGGATCGAAAGCCGGAGGCCAACCCGCCCGAAAGCTGGATCGCGCTGATGCATTATGCCGGGCTGCCTCTCAACAAGCCCGTCGACCCCCATGCGCCCGCGATCCGGCGCGTTTTGGCCGGTCTGCTCTGGGAGGAGATTCGGCCGATCGAGACCCTCGAACTGACGTGGCCGGCGAGCGCGCGCCATATCCCGCCCCCGGACGTACTGACCCTGACCGCGCTGATGAACCGTGGCGCGTCCAGTTCGTGGTGGAACAACCTCGACGCGGTCGCGGAGAGCGCGGCGCCGGCGGTTTCCAACGGAGGTAGGACTTACACCTACTCGCTCGGTTTGAACACATGCGGATTGGTACTCGCCGTCAAGGGCGGCAGCGGCGCCTACGACGTGCCGCAAGTCCGGGCATTCGAGCCGTTCGCCTGGAAACAAATGTCGATCGAGATCGAATGGGGCTTCGAGCCGGCCACCGCAGCCAAGGATTTCAGCGGCCACATCGAGGCCTACGACGGCCGGATCTCCGCGCTCGCTCCACTTGGGGGCGGCGCCACGATCTCCCCCGGCGATGGATGGAAGTCGGCCGGAAGGAGCCCGTCGCGCCGAGGGGTGAAGCTCAACCTTCGCTACATCGGCGCCTCACGTTGGCGCAAGGTGCAGCCCTACACCACGCAGTGGGACGACGTCGCCCGCACGATCGTGACGGTGTGGACGAGATCGGGCAGCTTCTCCTTCCTTGCCGCCGATCTCGAGCACGGGCCGATCTACGCGCCGGAGTACGGCTTCTTCGTTCGCCGCGCGAGCCCGCTCGCGAGATCGGAGCCGTCGCCGACGATGATGCCCACGCTCATGAGTTCGAAGATGGACGATGTCGCGGGGAACAAGGCGATTCGCGCCTGGGGATCGAGCGATACGCCCTGGTTCGGCTCGAATCCGACCGATGAGTCCGCCTCCTGGCAGGGCATCACGATGCCCGCCAAAAGCGTCGCGATGCATCCCGGCCAGACGGTCGACGTGGTAGCGGAGTGGCGCAGCCCGATCCATGGCGAGGTTCGAATCTCCGGGAGCGTCGCT
>DATJYD010000413.1:0-5447 GCA_035499755.1 Fimbriimonadaceae bacterium | reverse complement strand
ATCTCCGGCACCCACATCGCGCGGGTCAACAAATACGGCCCGGGGAGGGGGACTTTGATCGGCTTGTCCGTGTGGCGGCGAAGGAACCGCACTTCGTCCACCGCGAGTGGCTTGAGTCGAGAGATTCGGCCCACGCATGTGGGGTTGTTGATGGAGTAGGCGGGAACGTCGAGGCTCTGGAGCAACTTTTCGAATCCGGCCTTGTCCTCGACGTAGTCGAGCATCTCGGCGAGCGACATCAGGCGCACGCCGTCGAGCTTCTCGGAGACGAAGGAGTAGAAGTTGTCCCGGCGCTGCTCGCCGTCGGTGACGATGTCGATGCCGGCCTCATCTTGGAGCTTCAGGATCTCGAGGACGGCTCCGTCGGCGACCTTGTCGAACTCCGCTTCCGTGATCGCCTGACGCCGCTTGGCGGCGGCCGCTTTGAGGAGGGCTTTGGAGCGCGGAAAGCTGCCGACGGTTGTGGTGGGGAAGAGCGGCTGGGAATATACCATCGCGTTTCTAGTCAGGTGATGATACTTGCGGCGAATCAGCACTCGCGCTGCATCGTCTTCCCGTAAAGCTCCGGCAAGCCCTGGGCCGCGACGGCTTCGGTGAGCGCCGCGAAGCCGGATGTGCGGCCGGGCAGCCATTCCTTGAGCCCCTCCAAGTCCATCATCTCGCGATGATCTGGATTGGCGTAGCTCATCGACATCAGGGTCTTCAGCCAAGGCTCCTCGATCTCGGCCGGGAAGTCGTCGCGAACCGCGAAGACGCAATGGTCGAATCTTTGGGTCGTGGCAAGGACGCGGTACTTTGCCGGATCTAGCGTGCCATCGGTGCTCCAGCGCTGCCAGTTCAGGTCGAGCATCGCCGTCGCGTCGACGGTTCCGGCCATGAGGGCCTTCAGAGCGTCCATCTCTCCGCCGATATGGTCGCCGTGCTTGCCGACGAGGACGTTGTGGTAGACGATCGAACCGGGCTCCGCGCCCGAGTTGCGCAACATCTGCAATGGAATCAGGGTCGCCTGCGGCGAATCGCTGGCGCCGACCGCGACGGGATGACCGGACAACTGGGGCAGGGTGGACAAGTCGGAGTCGGAACGGACTACCCAGTGGGTCACGCGGTCGCGGTCGGTATCGCGCATGGCGATCGCGCGGCACTTGCCGCCGGAGGCGTCCTGGCATTCGAGCCAGGCGAGCGGCGAATTCCACGCGATGTCGATGGCGCCATCCATCAGCGACTTCACCTGAAGCTCGTAGTTGCTGAAGAACATGTAGTCCATCGGGCAGCCCTGGGCTTCGAAGAAGTCCTTGATGATGTCCCAGATGATGACGACCTTCGGGTCGTAAACGACCGCGCCGACGATTGCGGGGCGTGGCATCAGAACAGCTCCATGCCGCAAAGGGCCTTGCCGATGAAGTCGTGAAGGACGTCGGAAGTTGGGGCCATCACGCTCATCGCCCTCGCGTCCCGGAAGTTGCGCTCGACGGACAGGTGCTTGCCGAAAGCCGCGCCGCCGCAGGTCTTCATGCCGAGATCGGTGATCGTCAGCGCGGCATCGCCGGCCGCGGCCTTGGATTCCAGGATCATCAGCATCGCGGCCGGGCTGCCGGTTTCCACCGACTCGATCACGCTCGCCAGGTGGGCTCGCGAACGGTCGGTCTCGATCCGCATCTGGGCAAGGCGGGCCCGCAGATTCGGAAGGTCGGCGAGCCGAGAACCCAAGTGCTGGAAGCCGGCGCCGGTGAGATGGGAGGTCGTGGATGCGACCGCCGCCTCGCTCACCCCCACCGAGATCGCCGCATTGCCGATCGTGAACACCGGCAGAACGGTCTGAAGCATCGAAGTGAAGCCTTGGCTGGGATCGCTCAGCGCGCGCTCAGGCGTGACGTTCACATTCGACAGCTTCATCGGCGCGCTGCGGTTGCCTCGCATGCCGAGGGCATTCCAGGTCCCGCTCGCGGCCATGCCTTCATCCTCTTTGAGCACCAGATAGAGCATGGTGTCGGTCGGGGCCGTGCCACCCGCCGTCCGCGTCGAGACCACGTAGCCGTCGGCCTCGCCGGCTGATGTCACGAAGGACTTCTCGGCGTTCAGCACGATGTGACCGTTCGATGCCGCGGCCTGGCTGACCGGCGCCCAGAAGTGGCTTCGCGAGCCCCGTTCGCTCCAGGCCAGAGTCGACAGGTGCTTGCCGGCGGCGGAATCGCGAAGCTGTTTGCCCGCGACCTCGGGTTTGGCCGCATAGCAGGCGACGCCGCAGAGGTGCATGAGATAGACCATCGCGGTCGACGCGCAATGCTGGGCGACCTCATCGAGAACGGCCGCGATCGTGCCCAGGCCCTGTCCCAGACCCTCGAACTCGGTCGGGACGTTCAGGCCGAGCAGGCCGGCCTTGGCAAGGGCGTCGATGCTCTCGCGGGGGAAGGAGCTGTTCTGGTCGACGGAAGCGGCGCGCGGTTCGACGACGTCGCGGGCGATCTGCCTTGCGCTGTCGACGATCTTCTGTTGTTCGGAGTTAAGCTTGTACATGGTCCTGTCCTCTAGGTTAGGCTGAGCCGGAGGTCGATGCCGACGGAATGGCGAAGCGTGTTGAATAGGGGCGAGCGCTGGAGGGTCTCATCCCATGCGGATTGGATTCGCTCCTCGTCGAGCGACCTGACGTAGAGCACGCCTTCGATGCGGTCGATCTTGGAGCTGCCTTCCTCGCCGACTACGCCGACATAGGCGAGGGCATTGTCGAGCGTCCAGCGAAGCGAGAGCTCGGCTTGTTCGAAGTCGATGCGGCGGAGCTTGCAGATGCGACGCAGGGTCCCGGTGAGGTCGGCGGCGAGGGCGCCGACCGCCAGTTCGAGGGCGCTGGGGTCTTCGTCTTTGGGAGCGAAGGAGATTGGCTCGCCGACCCGCCACGAGTGGTTCCGCGCGCTGGCGGCTATCCTGGAGGTCGAATCGGCGCGAACTCGCACCGACCACTCGTGCTTCACGGGCCTCTCCCGTGAAGCCACTTCATGGCATGGAGCACGCAGAGAGGATACACCAGCCGGCCTCCGAAAGCGAACACGGGCTGGATGCCGATGCTACACGGCTTCGCCGAGATAGGCTTCGATGACTTTCGTATCGTTCCGGACCTTCTCGGGAGGGCCGAAGGCGATCTCCTCGCCGTGGTCGAGCACGAAGATCCGCTCGCAGAGGTTCATCACGAAACGCATGTCGTGCTCGATCACGAGCACCGTCTTGCCGTGGTCGTCGCGGAGGCGGCGGACCGTATTCATGAGGTCGCTCTTCTCGTTGGGATTCATCCCCGCGGCCGGTTCGTCGAGAAGGAGCAGCTTCGGCTGGGTGGCCATCGCCCGCGCGATCTCGAGGCGGCGCTGCATGCCGTAAGGCAGGTCCGCGCTCCGATGATTCGCGACCTTCTCCAGGTCGAGGATCTTGAGCATCTCCATCGCCTGGTCCTTCAGCTCGTCGGTTTCGTGGATTGCGCTGGGAAGGTACATCAGGGCGCTGCCCAGGCCCACATGGTGGCGGAGGAAGGCGCCGACGACGACGTTCTCCAGTACGGACAGGTTGTGGTAAAGCCGGATGTTCTGGAACGTGCGGGCGATGCCGATCTGGGCGATCCGGTTCGCGGGGGTGCCGGTGATGTCCCGGCCGCCGAAGTAGATGTGTCCGCTCGTGGGCCGGTAAACGCCGGTGATCATGTTGAAGCAGGTCGTCTTCCCCGCGCCGTTGGGACCGATAAGCCCGAAAAGATCTCCCTGATTCAAAGAGAAATTGACGGTGTTGACGGCGACGAGTCCGCCAAAGCGGATTGTCGCATTTTTGAGCTCCAGGATCGACGGCGCGGTCCCTTCGTGTCCGTTGGCCGTCATGCCGCCACCGCCGGCGTAGGTTCGTCTTCGGCGGGCTTGTTGCCAAGGAAGACCTTCTTGAGCCAGGTCAGAGAGAACTCGTGGTGCCCAAAGATCCCCTCCGGACGAAGGAGCATAAGGACGATGAGGGTAACCGCGAAGATCGGCATGCGAAGCTGGCCGGCCTCGATCATCATCGAATGAAGGGGAGGGATCTTCTCAAGGACAAACTGCATTATCGGCTTCGCGACCCCAGCGCAGACGATCGATCCGAGGTACATCCCGACCTTCTGCCACTTTCCCACGGTTGAGTGGTCGATGATGCGGCGGACGAGGTAGGTCATGAGGACGATCGCGAACAGTGCGGCGACGACGGAAGCGGCCGTAACCGTGAGGTTGGACCCGTCCGGGTTCTTGAGATTCCTAAGCTGCTCGGGCAGATAGAAGAGAAAGGCGGCCGCGACGGCGGAGCCGGTGATCGAGCCGGTTCCCCCCAGAACCACCATCGTCAGAATGATGAAGCTGATGTCCATCGTGAAGAAGTTGATGGTGATGAAGCCGGCATAGTGAGCGAGAAGCGCCCCCGCGGCACCCGCGAACATGGAGCCGATGATAAATGCCGTTACCTTGACTCGGGTCACATTGACGCCCATCGCCGCGCTCGCGACCTCGTCTTCCCGCACGGCGAGAAAGGGAAGGCCGTGCGCGGTCCTGACCAGGTTTCGGCTCACCGCGATGCAGACGGCCGCGAGCATCCAGACCATCCAGATGGGCTGGATTTTGGGAGTGACGTTCAGGCCATACGAGCCACCGAGCGCGGAGATGTTCTGGATTTCGATCCGCACGATCTCGCCGAAACCCAAAGTTACGATGGCAAGATAATCGCCGCGCAGTCGCAAAGACGGCAGGCCGACTACGAAGCCGGCGACTCCCGCCCCGATCGCGCCGGCGACCATCATGAGCACGAGCCAAATGAGGGGCGGGACGTGGACCCCGCGGAAATAGGTGACGGTCATGAATCCAGCCAGATAGGCTCCGATCTGGTAGAAAGCGGCGTGACCGATGGAGAACTGGCCGGTGATCCCGTTGATCAGGTTCAGGCTAACGGCAAGGGTTACATAGAGGCCCGCGAGCACGATCAGGCGTTGGGCGTACTCGTTTTGCTGGTGAGCGAGAAGATCGATGAGAAAGCAGAGTGAAACGCCGGCAATCAGCGAGAAGAGGCGAGACAGCAGAAGCTTGAAAAGCCCGGAAATCGCGAGCGCGGTCGCCAAGGTCGTTACGAGGTCGAGGAGAAGAACGCGTCTCCACTCGCTCCCTGGAGGCAGGAGCAACTCGGACTCGGCGGGGCCCGTCGCTACCGCTTTGAGGACGTCGGCCGCGGACGGGCCCTGATACCCCTCGGGGACCGTCCCTCCGAGGGACTCTATCGATCCATTCGCCTCGATCAGGGCGAGATCGAGAGCGAAGCGATGGCCCTTATCGTCCTGCTGGGTCACATCGATGGCAAACCACTGCACCTTCTGACCGTTCAAGCTTCCCGAAAGCGACGGCGCGATGGACTTTCCGCCCGTTCGAGCCATGCGCGTGGAGCTATAGGCATCGATATTGGGA
>DATJYD010000412.1:0-7040 GCA_035499755.1 Fimbriimonadaceae bacterium | reverse complement strand
TCACCGGCGATCCTCGCGATCCCGAGCATGATCCCGGTGACGATCCCGGCCTTGGCGGCGGGGAAGATGACCGACCGCACGGCCTGGGCGCGGCTTGCGCCGAGTCCAAGCGCGGCTTCGCGATAGCTGCCCGGGACAAGTCGGAGCATGTCCTCCGTGGTTCGCGCCACCGTTGGCACCATGATGATGCCCAGGGACAACCCTCCTGCCCAGGCGGAGAAATGGCCGAAGGGAAGCACGAAGGCCGCATACGCGAACATGCCGATGACGACCGAAGGAATCCCGTTGAGCACATCGGCCGCGAAGCGGACCACGCCTCCGAATCGGCCGTGCGAAAACTCCGCCACGTACGTCCCGGCGAGAAGCCCGATGGGGATGCCCGCCGCCGCGCCGATCCCGACGAGCATGACCGTGCCGAGCATCGCATTCTCCAAACCGCCGCCATCCATGCCGGCGGGGCGAGGAAGCTGGGTGAAGAGGCCGACCGACAGCCCGCCGATTCCCTGGGCGGTCACGTAGTACAGCACCGCCCCCAGGGCGAAGCAGGCAAAGAAGCCGCAGGCCGTAAAGCAGACTCTCGCCAAGCGGTCGACGAGACGTCGGAAGCGGTTGAGGTCGAATGGCGCAAACCGGAAGACCAGGTAGCCGGCCAAACAGGCCATCGTGAATATCTCGAAGCCACGTCCCAAGGCGGCGATCCCATCGGCGCGGAGATCCGATACCACCTGCAGTCCAACCAGTGCGGCAACGACGGCCGTCGCTCCAAACTTGCCGAGCCAGTCGGTTGCCGTCGTCGTTGCCCTTCGCAGCTTCGCGACGGTTGGATTCACATTTGGCCCGCTGCCCATTTCGCCCTTAGCGGCGACGATCAAGAGTCGGGCCAGGACGTTGACGAACAGAGTGATCACGAACAGGATCAGAGCCACTTCGAGTAGCGCCGACATGTGGAGCTTGTCGATGAGAGCCTCGTTGAACTCGTTCGCGAGAACGCCGGACATCGTGTACGCCGGCTGGAGAAGGGAGGTCTTGATCTGAGCGTTGTTGCCGATCACCAAGACCACGGCCATCGTTTCGCCGACCGCGCGGCCCAGGCCCAGGATGCACGCGCCGCTGATCCCGGCCTTCGCGGAAGGCAGAACCACGTTCCGGATCGTCTCCCAGCGAGTGCCGCCGAGGCCCATCGACGCTTCCCTTAGGCTGGACGGCACCGTCCTGACGACCTCGCGGGAGACTGCGGTGATGAACGGAATCACCATGATCGCGAGGATGAAGCCCGCGGCGAGCACGTTGTTCAGCGTGGGGGTGTCGCCAAAGAGCGGGTTGGCGCCAAGCGCGTCATGCAGCCACCCGCTCGCGTGCGCCTGAAGGAAGGGACAGAGGACCCGGAAACCCCAGAGGCCAAAGACGACGCTCGGAACCGCGGCGAGCAGCTCGATCACGAAGGAGATGGGACTTGCAAGCCAGCGAGGCGCGACCTCGGTCAAGAACAGCGCGGCTCCAACCCCGATTGGGACCGCGATCACCATCGCGAGAAGGGACGAGGCGAGGGTGCCGAAGATGAAGGTCGCAGCGCCGAAGACCTGGTGGGGCACATCCCATTTGGTCTCGGTGAGCATCGACAGACCAAAACGTTCCCTCGTCGGCGCGCTGTCGAGAAAGAGTCGCGCCCCGATCCAACCGATCACGAGAATGACGAAGAGCCCAAACAGAAAGCTCCCGCCCGTGAACACCCGATCCACGGCACGCCGCACCGCTGCGGCCAGGCTTGACGCCCGGCTGCGGCGGCGGGGACCGATCGGTTCAGCGAGAGCCAATGACTTGAGCCTACTTCGTTTGAACTTGCGTCAGGGCGGTATCGTTCAAGTCCGCGAGAGCCTTCGGCAGCGGCGCGTACTGGAGTTTGCTTGCCATCTCCTGCCCTGGCCCAAGCACCCACTTCAGGAAGTCGATCGAGGCCTTCGCTTTGTTCGGGTCCTTGGGGGTCTTGTCGACGATCGCGTAGGTGAATCCGGCGATCGGGTAACCCTGCGGAGCCGAGGTGTCGACAATCGAAGCGCGGATATCCTTCTTGAGCGAATCCACGGCCGCATTGACGGCCACGGACGTGCTGTCGATAGTCGGTTGGATGTAGTTCCCGCTCCTGTTCTTGACCGTCGCGCAGGTCATGTTCGTTTGGATGACGTAGGCAAGTTCGACGTATCCGAAGCCGCCGGTCGACTGCTTGATGTATCCGGCAACGCCGTCATTGTGCGGTTCTCCGACCCCGGTCGGCCATGAGACCGTCTTCCCCTTGCCGGGACCGCTCTTCCAAGCCGCCGAGACGTTGCACAGGTAGTCGGTAAAGATGTAGCTGGTTCCGGACGCGTCCGAGCGATGGACGACGGCAATAGCAAGATCCGGCAGATTCACGCCCGGGTTTTGCTGGACGATTCTCGGATCGTTCCATTTCGTGATCTTCCCTAGATAGATGTCGGCGATCACGTCCCCGGACAGTTTGAGGCCGCTTTGGATGCCCGGCAGGTTGTAGGCCATGGCTACGCAGCCTGAGATCATCGGGATCTGCACGACAGGTCCGGGCATGGTCTTCAGTTCGTCGTCCGACATCGCCACGTCCGACGCCGCGAAATCGACGGTTCCCGCCTCGAGTTGCGATATGCCGGCGCCCGATCCGACCGCCTGGTAGTTGATGGTCACACCCGGATTGTCGCGCTGGTATTGATCGACCCAATGCGACATTGCCGGATTGACGAATGTGGACCCCGCGCCGGTGAGGGCGAGAGTCGTTCCGCTCGGCGAACCGCCGTTCGCGGAGTTTGGCGTATTCGAGGAAGAGCCACCGGAACCGCATCCGGCAAGGCCAACAGCGGCGAGGATTGCGAGAGGGGTTAGAAGTAAACAGGGCTTCATAGTGGGCAATCGCTAAGACACGAACGCTATGTCCAGTATCCGGTTCAGATGTTAACACCCTGTTAACATTCGGCACCCGCCAATGGCCCGGCGCGATGCCGGCAATCGACCCTTCCGACTCGGCGGCCGTTGCCCTGCATCAGGTTGCCTTAGATGATCAGGAAGAGAGTCAGGGCGACTCTCGGAAACGCGTTCTTGCGTCGTTCACTCGCAATCTCGAACAAGGGTTTGGGGAAAGACGGCGGATGGAGTTGGGCGGTCTGCCTAGGGAGGCGACATGCAGCCAAACCGCCTCCTAGTTGAAGCTCCCTAGAGTCTGTCCTTAACAGAAGCTTAACATGGTCTCAGCATCATTCAACCGGATAAGTGCCGTTGGATCGATGCTGAGGTGAATGGGCTTTTGGAAGTGCGCGTGACTCGTCGGACCGGCTCAGATTCATGGAAACCGCCTGCGGCCGGCGCACCGCACCCGGAACTCGGGGAGCACAGGAAGGACGCCCAGGAGTTTGCGGCGTGCGGCGTGGGCGATCAACCTTCGGTGGCTCTTGACGTCAAGCTCTCGGCGGAGGGCCTGAGCTTTTATTACGGCAGCTTCCAAGCCCTCAAGGACGTCTCGATCAAGATTCGCGCGAAGGAGATCACCGCGCTCATCGGACCCTCCGGCTGTGGGAAAAGCACCTTTTTGCGGGTGTTTAACCGCATGAACGACTCGATTCCCGGGGTCAAGGTGGCGGGAGATATTCGGTTCGACCGCGAAGACATCTACGCGCCGGGAGTGGACGTCGTGGATCTCCGGCGCCGGATCGGCATGGTCTTTCAGAAGGCGAACCCTTTCCCCAAGTCGATCCTCGAAAACGTTCTCTACGGTCCCCGCATCCATGGCGAGCGCAACCGCGGCCGACTCATGGAGATCGCGGAGAAGAGCCTTCGCCACGCCGTTCTCTGGGACGAGGTGAAGGACAAGCTCCACCAATCGTCCTCGGCCCTATCCGGCGGCCAGCAGCAGAGGCTCTGCATCGCGCGGTGCCTGGCCGTGGAGCCGGAGGTGGTCCTCATGGACGAGCCGACTTCGGCACTCGATCCGAACGCAACGTTCAGAATCGAAGAGCTGATGGGGCACCTCAAGGAGCATTACACGGTCGTGATCGTCACCCACAACATGCAGCAGGCCGCGCGCGTCTCCGACAAGACGGCGTTCTTCCTGATGGGCGAACTCATCGAATTCGGAACGACCGAGGCCATTTTCACCGCTCCGACCGACCAGCGCACCGAAGATTACATAAGCGGCAGGTTCGGATAAGGTGAGCCGCCACGACATAATCTTCAGGAACAGGCAGGCGTAAAAGCCCGATGGTCTGGCTCGCTCTGATTTGTTTGCTGATTGCGGCTTGCAGCCTATACGTTGCATTGCGGCTTCGCCATGCCGACCGGGACCTTGCCGACGAGGTCGTAAAGCTGAAAGCGGCCAACGATCAACTGGCTGCGCATGCCGCCAACTGTCACGACCAGTTGAGAGCGCTGTCCGACAGCTCGGGCGCGGGCATGGTCATCCTCGATCCCAAGGGCACGGTGGTTCACGCGAACACGGCGGCCGCGAGGATTTTTGGCAAGGGAGAGGGGGATCTCGTCGGTCACGCTCTCATCCAGGCCACGCTTTCCGGCGACATGCAGCAGTTCGTCGAGGACGCGGCCGGCAAGGGCCGTCCGTTCAGTAAGGACTTCTCAATGCCGGGATCGCAGACGCGTGTGCTGAGGGCCTCCGTGTATCCCCTGCCGGTCGGGCTTTCCGGCGTTCCCGAGACGATGCTCGTCCTCGTCGACGTGACCGAACTGCACCGCCTTGAGACGATCCGGCGCGATTTCGTGGCGAACGTCTCTCATGAGCTTCGGACTCCCCTTGCCTCGATCCGTGCGATGGCGGAGACCCTGCAGGAAGGCGCCCTCGACGACGAGGAGGTGGCGGGGCCATTTCTCGAAACCATCATTCGTGAAACGGACCGGCTCGGCCGCATTTCCCAAGACTTGCTGATCCTCTCCGACGCCGAATCGAAAGAGCCCGTCATGAGCCGCTTCAGCCTCACGTCGTTGCTGCAGGAGGTCGTCCATCGGTCCCAGCGGCACGCCGAGCAATCGGGTGTCGCGCTCAACTTGCGCGTTCCCCCGGATCTGCTCATCTTCGCCTCCGAGGACCAGATCGAGCAGGTGATCGTCAACCTAGTGGACAATGCGATCAAATACACCCCGAGCGGGGGAGACGTATGCGTGCAGGCCTCCAACGCGGAAGGGAAGATCGTCGTCGAGGTGAGCGATACCGGCATCGGAATCATGCAGCAGGACCTTCCGAGGATCTTCGAGCGCTTTTATCGCGTCGACAAGGCCCGTTCTCGCGAATCGGGCGGTACAGGACTGGGTCTTTCAATCGTCAAGAACATCGTGGAGGCGCATGGCGGTGAAGTTCGGGTCGCGAGTGAATACAATCGCGGCTCAATCTTTACGGTCATCCTGCCGTATCAGAGGGAACCATGATATCGTTGACCCGCTCTCAGTTCGAGGAAGAGCTCGAGAAGCTCCGCAACAGGCTGCTCGCCATGGGCAGCGAGGCGGATCGCGCGGTCTCGGATGCGATGCAGGCGCTCGAAGAGCGGGACGTCGCGCTCGCCGAGCGCGTTATCGACGGCGACGACTCCATCGACGAGATGGATCTCAAGATCGAGACGGAATGCATGAGGCTCATCGCCCTTCAGCACCCACTCGCGCGGGACCTTCGCCTGGTAGGGACGGCGCTGAAGATCATAACCGACCTCGAACGGATCGGCGACCATGCGGTCGATATCGCCAAGGTGGCGCGAAAACTGTCGCACCACAGCGGCCACCGCACTCTTGCCGACTTGCCTCGGATGGCCACAGCGGTTCGCAAAATGCTGAAGAACGCGCTGGACGCGTTCGTGCGACACGATCTCGATCTTGTGATGACGGTGGTCAATGCCGACGACGAAGTCGACGATCTCTTCCATTTGATCCGCGACGACCTCCATGCGGCGATGCAGAACGATCCGGAGGTGGTGGTCGAAGCTTCATACCTGCTCTTCGTGGCGCATTACCTGGAGCGCATTGCGGATCACGCCGTGAACATCGCTGAGCGGGTCCATTACGTGGAGACCGCCCAGCTTTCTCAGCTTGCCAAGAGCCATCGAACCGGGTCCTGATTGAGACTCGGTGCCAAACCCCAAACTCAAAACGCCGGACGCCGTTTCACCTCCGGTTGGAGCCTTCTCATGCTAGCTGGGAGGCCGCTGCTTTGCATCGGGTTGCCTTCGATGACTAGGAAAGCGTCAGGCGCAAACCCTCGGACCCCGCTCTCGGTCGCCGCTCCCAACCTGGAAAGACGGCGGTTGCGGTTGGGCCTAACGAGATTAGGAGGCAACATGCAAAGAGACACCCTGCTCTAGGCGGATGCATAATCGAAGCCATGCTTCGCGGAAACTTGCTTCACCCCGAGATCCTCGCGGCCTTGGCGGGCGCGGGGCACAGCGCCACCATCCTCGTCGCGGATGCCAACTATCCCTTTTCGACCCATCGCCAAACCGACGCCGCGATCGTTTATCTCAACTTGGCGCCCGGCATCGTGACGGTCCCCCAGGTGGTCGAGCGAATCGCCGAAGTTTGTCCGATCGAGTCGGCGGCGATCAACGTTCCGGCAAGCGGCGAAGAATCGGAAGTCGCCAAGGAGGTTCGGCAGATCCTCGCCGGGACCCCGGTCGAGGCCCTCGGGCGCTTCGAGTTCTACGAAGCGGTGCGAACGCCCGACCTCTGCCTGGTCGTCGCAACCGGCGACACCCGCATCTATTCCTGCGTCCTGCTGACGGTTGGCTATATCGGATAGGCTGCGACACCGTCGTTTCGGTCCGACCTCGTTGTATCCTTCCGGCATGAATCATGGAGTGCGGGTCATCGCGATCCTCTCGGGTCTCGCGACCTTGGCATCCTGCGGCGGCGGCGGATCGACGACGCCCCTTCCGCCCCCGACCTGGGTCTATCCGGTCAAGGTGAGCGCTAACGGGCGCTATCTCGTCGATCAGAACGGAAAGCCGTTCTTGATCGTCGGCGACGCGCCTCAGGCCCTGATGGTGAAC
>DATJYD010000411.1:0-2809 GCA_035499755.1 Fimbriimonadaceae bacterium | reverse complement strand
GTTCGAGAACGATCGGCATGCGAGTGGCTCCGCATGAGAAGCTCACCGTGCTCTGGAGCGGGGCGGCGGCAACTGCGAAGATCAGAAGAGCGTGCATCAGACTACCTCTGTAGTCAGTATATCGCAGCTTTTCCCTATTGGGATCCGGAAGCCCCGTCTCTTACGGAGATGGGCGGAGCGAGGAGGGCAAAACGGCGCATGCTAAACTCCACCACTTAACTTCGCATGCTCGCCAACTTCTACTACCACCCGCGCATGCTGCGCTATGACTTCGGGTCGAATCACCCTCTTCGGCCGGAGCGAGTCGCACGAACCACGGCCCTGCTGGAGGCCCTCGGCGACTTCGATCCCATCGATCCCGGCGCCGGCAACGTCGAGGACCTGCTTCGGGTGCACGATGCCGACTTTGTAGAAGGTGTGCGCAAGCTTGGCGCGATGACGGAAGAGGAATGGAAGGAGGTCGAAGTGATGGAATGGGCGTTCCCGTTCGGCTTCGGCAGTTCCGACAATCCTCCCTTTCCCGGCATCTTTGAAGCCGCGCTCGCCTACGTGGCAGGCTCGGCCGCGGCCGCGCGCAGCGTAAACGAAGGAGCCAAGCTCGCTTACGGCATCGGAGGCGGCCTTCACCACGCCCGCCGGCGCGAAGCAAGCGGATTCTGCACGTTCGACGACTGCGCCGTCGCCTGCCATATCCTCCGCGAGCGCTTCGACCGCGTCGCCTATGTCGACATCGATGTCCACCACGGCGACGGTGTGCAGTGGATCTTCTATGACGATCCCACTGTGCTCACATGCTCGATTCACGAGGACCCTCGGACCCTCTACCCCGGAACCGGAAGAGTCACGGAGACCGGCGCCGGGTTCTCGGCCGTCAACGTGCCGGTGGTCGCGCGGACGACCGGCGACGTTTGGCTTTGGGCATTCGAGAACGGCATCCTGCCCTGCCTCGAGCGATTCAAGCCCCAAGCGATCGTCCTTCAGATGGGCGCGGACACCCACTTTCTCGATCCCTTGGCCCACATCGAGAGCACGGCCCAGGATTGGCTCGCCGCAGTCACCCGGATTCGGGACCTCGGAATACCGACCGTCGCTCTCGGCGGCGGGGGCTACAACTTGACGACCGTCCCGAGGATGTGGACGGCGGCCTGCCTGTCCTTGGCCGGCCTCGAGGTTCCGGAGAGGATTCCGGAGCCCTTCGCCACCAACTGGCAAGTCCAGACCTTCATGGATCGCTACGCTCCCGGTCCGGCCGGCGCCGGGCGCGAAGAAGCCGAGGAGGTCGTGCGATTCATCCGGGAAAACCACCTGAAGCGGATTGGGGCTTGGGGCTGTTTTGAATGCTCGCCGCCTCCGATTTCACGCACAGGCGCTGAGACGTAGAGAGAATGAGCATTCTGGTGCGCCACGGCATTATCTGTCTTGCGCGATCCGTCGCGGTTGGCTCGGCGACGTATGTCCCCAACCTTTCCCTACAAATCCGAGTTCTAGGGACCCTTAGCGGCTCCCCAGGCGAGGAGCGCCCACCCCGCGAGGTAGCACAAGCCACCAATCGGAGTGACCGCGCCCCACCATTGGACCTGTGAGATCGCGAGCAGGTACAGGGAGCCGCTGAAGATCGCGACCCCAAAGATAAACAGCCAGCCGATGATCGTGGAGTATCGAACCCGATCGGCGATTGCTCCAAGCCCGAGCAAGGCGAGCGCGTGGATCATGTGGTAGTGCACGCCGGTCTGAAAGATCTCCATCGACTCGGCCGAGAGCCGCTCCCGTAGAACATGCGCTCCGAAAGCGCCGAGCGCGACTCCCAGGAAACCCAAGATCGCGCCCCAGACCACGAGTGTGCGAGACATGTTTCCGAGAGTAGCACGAGCCCGGGATATCAGATCCGATTCACCCAATGGCCGTCAGTACCGGGGCGCGCCGAAGAAACCGGTGGTGACCGCCCCGTATCGCTCGGCCGCTTCTTCCAGCGCATCCTCGTCGACCGCGGGAACGATGGCCACGGCAAGAATGGCCGAGCCGTTGCCGTAGGCGCTGAGCAGCTCATTCGCGACGCCGGGAGGCACCCCTTCGTCTTGGAGATAGGTCAGGAACGCGGCGCCGTCCGGCTCGCCGTTCTTGCCCTCCCAGTCGAAGGCCGCGGTCGCCATATCGCCACCCCCGAAGACGACTCCGACGCCCCTGACGAGAACCGGTTCGAGAGACCGGTCCGGTTCGGTAGGCGAAGCGAAATCGTTGTCGATCGGGGTCACCGGGGTTGGAAACCCCGTCATAACGGCGCGGTCCAAATCGTCGAGCTCGTGGCGGCCATGCGATGTGTCGTCGTCGGGCCATGCCTCCTCTTCCGCCGCTTCCTGCGAGTCGTCCATGTCTTGAATTTGGTCGACGTTCGATCCCGTGTCCGAAGTTGAGATGCCGCCGCCCACGCGCGAAATCCTGGCCGACATATAATCGGCGTCGGGCGCGCTCTCGTCGACGAGTGGGTGCGAAGGGTCGTCTCGCCGCCCGACGAAGTAAGAGGCGTCCCCGGTCGACGGAGGACCCACTCTTTCGATATCCGCTCCTTTGGGCGCGACAAGGCTGATATCGTCCAGCTCGAGCCCATCGTCAAGCAGACGACGGACCAGCAGTTGGGCGCTCACGGAATCCGGCAGCGCCGCATAGAAAGTCGACATGGACTGTTCCTCGTTCATAGGTTATCCCCGTTCGCATGCCTTAGCGATGCCGCGATTATTGCTGACACCGATTTGTTGCGACTACCTGCTCATTTGACTGCGGATTCCCCCGTTTCCTTCCCACAATCCCGTCC
>DATJYD010000410.1:0-4147 GCA_035499755.1 Fimbriimonadaceae bacterium | reverse complement strand
GCGATGCACAGCCACCCGGACCCAGCGGCTCTCGATGCGATGGTGAGGCAAACCGCGACTTACTTCCGGGAGCGGGAACAGGAACTGGTCGGCTGATTCGATCCTATGGGCGATAGGCTCGCAGGGCAAGCCCTCTTCGGTCTGGCGGATGCCGAAACCACCTCGCCCGGATCATGGCTCGCTAATCAGCGGATCGCCGCGATCATGGAGGCTTCGAGGGGGGTGCGCGCCATCCGCGATTTCAGGCGGTTGAGCCTCGCCGAGTTGAGTTTCGCGGCGGCGAGAGCACGGTCCCGATCCAACAGATGGAGCTTCGCGAGCGACTCGTCCGCATAGACGCCGAACTGGGCGACCCCGGTTTTGTAGCTTTGGCTGGCCACTCTTTCAAGACCGGGAATAGCATCAGACCTCGCGCCCTCATGAACCGAAATATAGGCGCGGGTCATGGACGTGAGGATCAGGGTCTGATGGTGGCCGGTTTCCCGGTACAGCGACTCACCCAACTCCAAGGAACGTTGTGCGCTCGCGATGTGACCGGCGACGGCTTCGAACCAGGCTTGGGTGCTCTCGACCACCGCGCGCCGGACGGGATCGTCGATCCGGTCGGCCGATCGGCGCAGGAGCTCGAGGCCGCGCTTCGTTTCGCCCCAGTGCATGAGCAGCGTGCCCCGCAGCCGGTCCGCGTCGATCCGGGCGGAGGCTGAGTTCGCCCGAACGGCGACTTCATCGGCGGCCTCGGCGATCCGGCCCGCCTTCGACGAGCTTCCCAGGCGGGCGTAGACTTTTCCCAGCTCGAAGCAGGAGTTCGAGGCGAGCTCCCAGTCCCGCTCCCGAACGGCGATGCGCAAGGCCCTCCGCAGAGGAATGACGCAGGCGTCGAGGTCGTCCTCCGCCACTCCGCGCCAGTAGTCCGCCCACCCCGACGCGCCCTCCGGTCTGCCAGCGAGGTCGAGCAAAGCAAGGATGTCGGGCATCGGAAGCCCCCGAACCAGGGCGCGGTTGGCGTTGAAGAACGCGAACAGGCTTTTCGGATCGTAGCGAGCGCACCAGCGCAGAGACTGGAGGTAGCCGGACATCACTGCCGGCGTCTCCTCGACCTCGGCCTCGGCCTCTTGCGTTCGCATCTGTTCGAACCACTCGCCTCGCTGCGCGGACATGAAAACCGATCCGTCCCGCAGGTCCTTGCGATCGAGATCGCATTCGTATCGGATGCGCTTCGAAAGACGGCAATGGGTGCGAGAGGCCTCGATCAGGTCCGGGGCCTCGCGGCGAACGATCGCGATCGCCTGCCTCAAGCTCTCGCGCTGCTTCTCTTCCGCCTTGTCCGGCCACAGAGCGGCGGCGACGAAATCACGCTCGACTCCTTCGGGGTGGGCGGCGAGAACGGCAATGAGGCCCTCGCACTTCTGATTCCTCAAGATCGCATCGACGCCGTTGGGAGCGGTCAGCGAGAAGTCCCCGAACAGACGGATCGTCCATTCGCGGGCGGGCGCCTCGGTCTCCACTTCACGGGACTTCACGGACTCATTATAGGATTCCTTTCGGCTGGGCCACCTGAGAGGTTGCCCTGGACTTGCAGGTGACACGTTGAGGAAAGTCGAAGCGAAGTCGTTGTTGAGAGCAGTGGCGTCCGGGCGGAATCTTGCGCACGGGATCGGTGGCGACCGCCTCCGTGCCGTCGATCCGCGCACTCTTGGGGCTCAGAGAATCAACTCAGACAACGCAAAGTCCTTCTGTCCAGATCGGCGTCTTTCGCGGTTCCTTGCGCGCCCGGAATTGGCTGGCTCAAGGGTCTTCGCGAGGCATTTCCGCCAAGGACTGTTTTCGATCTTGGCCACCGCTCTGATCCTGGCGCCTTCGGGCGGATGCGGGGGAGGCGGAATCGGATCGCATTCCACGCTCACGGCAACCGGGACGGTTACGTTACCGCCGGGATTCACACTGCCGCTGAGCCAGCTCTCGGTGGTCACCGAGGCCGGGGCGTTTCCGATTGGCGCGAACGGGAGCTTCTCCGCGAAAGTGCCGACTACCGGCCCTCGAATCGTTCAGCTTATCGACCAGAGCTCGAACAAGATCGTCCTTCTCGGTTACGTCGACGCGGCCACAAGCGGCAGCTCGTTCGCGAACGGGCAAGGGAGCATTTCGCCTGCATCGACCGCCGACGCGTTGCTCTTCGCTGGCCTCGGAGGCGGCATCTTCCCTACCGATCAATGGGGCCCGTTTATCGAGCTCATCCATTCGTCGAGCCAGGAAGCGCAGGTTGCCTCCGTCATCGCGTCAAGCGTCGCCGCCGACCCGACCGCGATTTCGGACGACGATACGGCGATCGAGAATGCCGTCGAGTCGATTCAATCCACCTACGTCCCTCCCTCCGCGCCACGGCCGAGGACGGCGACTCCGGACGTTTCGGTTCAAACCGTATTCGTCAGCCGGTCGCGAGCTTCGGTCGGAGCGCTAATCAACGTCACGCCGACCGATCCGCAGAGCACTCTCGTAATCGCGCCGAATCCCAATGGGGACGGAATCGTGGCCGTCAGCAACTCGCGCCGGCGCGCAGCCCTCTTTATCTACAAGGTCGGCGCGGGGCCATCGGCGAGCAATATCGTTCCCATCGACCCTCCCCAGGAGGTCGCGGCCGATGTGGACGTCGAGCCCGAGCACGAGATCGGCCATTTCTTCACGAGCATCCTGAACGGTCTCCAGGGCAAGTTCGATTACATCCCGGTCACCAGTCCGCCGATTTTGCTGAAGGCGGACAGCACCCAGGAAGTGGCGCAGTACGAGGTAGTCGCGATCGGCCCGGGGCTGAACGACACCTTTACGGGGGCGGAGGCTCTTGTTGGGACGACTCAAGCCGAGCGTAACGGGCTGGACCAGGAGTGGACCCCTGCCATGGTCAGGCTCTACTACACGGTTATCTGGCGGGATATCGTCAAGCCGACGCTCGAAGAGCTGATCGAGGGCGCCGGCGAAGCCGCCTTGCAGAACCTTGCTTCGGCGAGCGACGAGACCATCGAGACAGCGGCCGAGGGCCTCCCGGATGTCGCGGCGGCGGTCGGCCAGCGAGACATCAAGACGGCCGTTACCGCGCTCATCAACGACGTCCAGCAGAACACGGACGGAATCAAGGCGAAGGTCATCGCGGCTCTCGCGCAGAATCTCGTCAGCACAGGCATCCTATCTGCCGCCAACTTCCAGAAGGCCGTGCAATTGATCCTAGACGCGCCGTCGATCATCAAGATCGTGAACAAGGGCTTGTTCCTTGCGGACCTCGCGCAGGCATCCTACGACAACACGGCCTACAATACGGCGGACGTTTGGACCGCCGACGTCCTCAAACCTAAAGGGACGCTCACTCCGAATCCGGCGACGGTGAACGATATCCAGAACATCGCGGTCCTGACCGCACAACTCCAGAACGTCGATCCGAGCCAGCTTCGGTTCAAGTGGAGCACGCCCGGCAAGTTGGGGCATCTGGAGGAGCCGAACTCCTCGATCGACATGCCGACGGGGATCACGAGCTTCAGCCAGGCGGCCTATGTCGCGGACATCAACAAGCTGCAGCAAGGGGCGACCGACACGGTTACGGTCGCGATCTATGTGGCGAGCGATGTTTCGACGCCGCTGACGTCGGTCTCGTCCGCTATTCTGGCCCAGCCCGGCACCGAGTACGGGCGGATCTCCATCGACTCGACGGACGTGTTCCAGGGACTCATCGACAACGATCCCTGGGTGCTCAGCATCGTCGCGACCTGCCCTTACGTTGAGGGCGCGACCTCGTACATCGTCGAGGCATCGGGTCCGACGACGGGGAATTACACGTACTACGTAAGCACGGCCGGCGGCCACCTTCAGGTTCTGGATTCCGACCACAAGCCGTATTCGCACTATGTCGCGAACGCGACTGGCGTGACGATCGCGGTGTTCGGGTTCGACGCCGCCAATGCGGGCGTTACCAATGCGGCACAGATCCTTCAACAGGAGTATCCGCTGACGACCGACTTCATCACCTATCAGTAGCCTGGGCTTTCGCGCGGGCCTGCGTTCCGGTTGCGCCTGGGATCTCCGAGAATGAGGGATAATCTTTTGACCGGTTGCAGCCAAGCCCGCTCGTAGCTCAGTGGATAGAGCATCGGTCTTCGGAACC
>DATJYD010000409.1:0-2031 GCA_035499755.1 Fimbriimonadaceae bacterium | reverse complement strand
GTCCGACACGAACGCGTCGACCGCTTCAAGCCCTTCTTCCGACCAGCGAGGCCAGTCGAGCTCCAGCCGCGCGGAGAGCGACGCCAACGTCCCCCGCCGGTTACGCAGGAAAGTCGTCCAGTCAAGAACAACGCGAGGCAGTTCGCGTGTCGCCGCCTCCGCCTCGAGGACGTGGCGCAGCCAGATCAGACATCCGATGCTGGGATGGATCCGGTTCCGTCGATCAAGCGACCATGCCACTTCCAGCGGCGACCTGACAGGAAGAACCACCCGAGCCGCCCAACCGATTTCATCGAAGACAGGCGCCCAAAAATCCATAAGGCGGCAGATACGAGGGTCCTTGACCACAGGAATCGGGGCGCCGCCGAACTCGGCGGCGAGGGTCGCCGCGGCCCGGCTGTGAAAGGTTTCGAGGGCGCCGGCGTCGATGCAATCCAGGTCAAACCTTCGCCAGTCCGTCCATTCGCTCTTTCCCGCCGACAGAATCTCGTCATTCAAGGCCATCACGGCCGAGGATTCCCAGAAGCCGCGCTCGTTGTCGGGCATAGCGGGCATGATATGGGCGGGCGCAGCCCCTCCGAGATGGATCAGCGCCCCGGTCAGGCTCGACGTCCCGCTGCGATGCATGCCGAGGACAAGGACCGCCGGGCTGCGAGCTCCAGCAAATCGGACTTCAGCAGGAAGACGGTTAACGTACAAATCGCCCCCAATCCAATTGCCGCCTCTTGCGCGAATCGGCGATCTCAACCGCGCGAACATATCGGTTAAGAAAGTGTCATAACAAGGGAACATCTTGATCAGGAAAATGAAATTGGCTTACGCAAGGTCACTTTCCGCGTCCGGACGGGCCGGACACACCGAACCCGAATAAAGCCAGATCCGCGGGTGCGGCCGCGGAATGCGGCTGGTCCGTGTCAGCCGGCGTCGCAATTTCACCCCAAAGCTTTGGTCGGAGGGCGTCTGAACAAGGCAGCCTGTCTAAATCTTAATGCGCCGGTAAGGTTTCGGAGAGCTTATCGGGTTGCGTGGACAATTCCCGTCGGCTCGGCTAGCTTCTGCCGGCGGAACGCGGGGTGACGAATGGACTTGCGGTTCTGGCGTCTGGCGGCGTTGAGCCTGATCGGCGCAGCGGGCGTGATGCTCGCGGGATGCGATGACGCCTACCTTCCCCAGGGCTCCGGCCGCTCCGAGCAGCCGATCTCGAGCGCGACGCTCGATCAGATGGCCAAAATCGACACGACCCCTTCCTCCCCGGTGCTGATTCGCACCTACAAAAAGGAGTCGGAGCTCGAAATCTGGAAGATGAATTCGGAAGGGCGCTACGCGCTTCTCAAGACCTATCCGATGTGCCGCTGGTCCGGGCAACTCGGCCCCAAGAAGCGGGAAGGGGACATGCAGGTTCCCGAAGGCTTCTACGCCATCACGCCGGGCCAGATGAATCCGAATTCGCACTATTACCTGGCGTTCAACGTCGGCTATCCGAACGCCTACGACCGGGCTTACGGACGCGCCGGCGGCAATGTGATGGTGCATGGCGTCTGTTCTTCGGCCGGATGCTTCTCGATGACCGACGATCAGGTGGCCGACATCTATGCCGTCGCCCGCGACGCTTTTCGCGGCGGCCAGCGTGAGATTCAGCTGCAATCCTTTCCTTTCCGCATGACTGCGGAGAATATGGCGAAGTACCGCCTCGATCCAAACGTCGCCTTCTGGAAGGAGATCAAGAAGGGCGCGGACTATTTCGAGGTCACGAAGACCGAAACGCCGGTGCTCGTCTGCAACAAGCACTATGTGTTTGGCGCCACCGCGAAAGGCCCGGTGACGGCCACGGGGGCGTGCCCGCAGCTTGATCGCGACGAAGCGATCGACAGCGAGATTGCCCAGAAAGAGTCGAAGGACGATGCGAAGGTCGCCGAACTCGCGGCTTCCGGCGTGAAGGCGGTGCGGACCGTCTACGCCGACGGTTGGCAGAATCCCGTTTTCAAGGGCTACAAGGACACGAGCGACCCCGAGGCGCTCGAAGTTCCGCCC
>DATJYD010000408.1:0-2384 GCA_035499755.1 Fimbriimonadaceae bacterium | reverse complement strand
CGGAGATCAGGGCTTCGACGCGAAAGTCTTTTCTGGACGCGATGCTCTCCGTGCATCTGGCGACCTACGCGCCCGGCGCCCCTCACACGCGGTCGCTTTGCGCCGCGCTGACGAGCGCACGCCCTCGGCTTGGTGGGATCGGACAAACCTTGCTGCAGCACATCCCCTCGGTACTCGATCCCGTGGCGGCGCCGCGGGCGATCGCCGACAGGATGCTTGAGATGGACGATTGCTGGACGGGCCTTAAAGCCTGCAGTCTTCGTTCGCCTCACGCGCCGGGACTAATGGATCACGCGCATCTGGTCTTCGTCCAGAAACTCGCGCCTGCTTTTCAACCCGCGTTGGAGAAGCTCTTCGCATGGCTCAAACCGCCGGGTCAACCAGTTAGGATGAGCGGAGCAGCTGAAGCGATCACCGCCGTGCTCAAGCCGTGGCTGACCAGCGATCCTCCAAAGGACAGGATTGCATCGATCACCGAAACCCTGATCGCATTTTACCATGACCCGCGCGTCAGCCGGTCCGGAGCTTGGGCGAGCGTACCTGAACGGGAACTTGCCGTCCTCCTGCGTTGGCTGACCGGAGAAAACATCCGGTTCTTTCTGGATGTCGTCTCAGCCGTCGAAGAAAGCCACATGTGGGAGCCTCGGAGAAAGTTTTGGCTCGGGCTATACGAACAGAAGCGGATTGACGCGGCTTGGGTCGCCTTTAGCGGCAGAGCCGCGAGCCTTGCCCGGCGCCAGGTAGACGCGGGCGGCAAAAGAGGCTTGCTCAGTTTCGGCCGGCAAACGGCTGGCGGGGGCCGAACCGATACCTCTCTGCTGATCCTGAAGATCGGATCGAAGATCGTCGTTGAGGGTTCGCATAGCTACAAAGTCCACGTCTTTTCGGTCGACGACCCGAATGCGCCACGGCTTTATCAGCCAAATTACGACTGCGAGCATATCCGTAGCCTTCACGGGGCGCAGGCAAAGCCTCACCTTGGCGATTGGCAAGGCTGGGTCCGCGAAAGAATTTGAGCTCGAGACCCATGTTTACCCTGCAGTTCGACAGAGACGGAATTCGGCTCACCCTGAAACAGCCCGAAACGGGTCTGCTCAAGCGCGTTCTCGGCGCGTCGCAAAAGCGCAACCTCGATCATCTCGCGCCCACCGATCGCGCCTTGATCCTCGCCCTCGCCGATCTTCGGGCCCTTGCGGAGAACAGGCGCGGAGAATTGGACATCAGCCCAACCGACATTCGCCTCTCGCATCGCCTGGCGGCAGAATTGCCCGGCGAATCCGCGGATACGCTCGGACTGCCGCCGATCGCCGACCTCACACTCAAGACCGATGTTGAAGGTATCGTCGGGGCGCCGAATTTTCGGCTGAGGGCGGAATGGTTCAGGAATGGCCAGAAGCAGGTTCCGCAACGAATCGGCGCCATCCTTCAAACCTCCGCGGGCCTGCGACGTTTGCCGCTGTGGCTCATGGACGCCGTCGAGGTCGCCGAGACGTTTAGCCCCGGCGGCACCGATGTTGAACATTGGGGCGCGCTTGCGCGATTTCGGCAAGCCCTCGATCCGGGCACTCGGGTTGAGGGGCCGGATCTGGCCGCCCGCGTCTCGATGACGGATTTCCTCTCCGGCCTGAATGTGCGCCTCGCCGATCGGCTTTCGATCTCGGTCAATGCCCATGGAAACGACTTCGAGGTCATTCCCTTCGATGCGCGATCCCTATGCGAAGATGCGGAAGGGCGCGGGTTCTCGGAGGGCGACGGCGAGCTTGCCGGTCGCGATCTGCAAACGTTCCAGCATCGCGTGCGGGAGCGGGGCGCGCTCCCGGCCTATCGCCTGTCGCCGGGCAGCTATCTGGTTGTCGAACGCTCGGCGATCCCGGCGCTCGCGGTGATGGCGGACATGCAGCACGCCTCCAGGGCCGAGCGCGAGGCTTTCATCAGGAACCCGCGGGCGCGAATCGCGGAGGCGGTCGAAGCCGCGCTGCGAAAGGAGGGGCGCCTGGACGACCTCAGTCCCGAGGCCGAGGAAGAAGCCATCGAATCTGCTGCGGGCCCCCTATTCATAGAAACGCGCGAGTTCTCGGAGCGCGTCACGGCGATCACAGCCTTTGAGCGGCCCGATCTCGGTGCCTTTACGCCCTGCGGCACCACCTGGCTGCCGGAACAATTCGCCCCGCAGATTGCGAAATCGCTCTCAAGGCGATCGACCGAGGAGCTTCTCGCCTTGCGCGGCGACGTTCAGGACGCCATCGAGAGTGGCGAGGCGACCATTCCCCTGGACGAACTTTCACTCCCTGCCCGCCCCGAAATGATCGCCACGATCAACCATCATCTCGAACAACGCTCCGACCGAGCCGGGTCTGGCGGCAAGCCGGAAAGTGAGACGTTTC
>DATJYD010000407.1:0-3587 GCA_035499755.1 Fimbriimonadaceae bacterium | reverse complement strand
GAAATATTGCACTTGAAATATATGTGTAATTATGATAACATTTAATGGGCGAAGTTTGGCCTGACGCCACGCCTCTCGGGTCCCGTTTTTGATTCCCGTCCCAGCCCAGGAAAGCTCAGTTAGGGGACTAGAAAATGTCCGACAAATTCAGGCAGCTCGTCGAGAAGTTGGCCCGCCTCCTCGTCCCCGAAGACGAGGTCGAGGAGATGCAGGAGAGGCGAGAGCAGGCAGCTCGCGAGAGCGGGCCGTCCAGTTGATGAAGTCACCGACGAAGATGTGATCGTCAACGCCGACGACGAATTCCTTTGCAGCGAGACCCAGGCTCTGTGGAGACTGATCCGAGAGGCCCGCGAGCTCTTGAAGAACTCGAATGCCGAGGCGCAGGATGGAGACAGCCTCGCAGGATAGCGGCATTGGACAAGGACGCCATTGGGCTCTCTTGCCGCGAACCCTCCTTCGTTGCCTTGTCCTGTTCGTTTCAGGCGACGCGAACGTCGATGGTTCACTGGCCTGCCGGAACCGCGCGGAGAAGCAGGGCGCGAACGCCATCCACCCCGTCGGTCGGAACAAACTGCTTCCAGGGCCGCCTCTATTACTTCGATGGGTAAAGCTGGCGTATTTCACTTGTCGGCCTAGGTCTATCATCCCCCTCCTCGGCAACTGCGAAATCGTCAACTGCCGGACGACGCGCCGTTAGATCGGCGAGTCACCATCGATTCCCACCGTCGCGGGACCCCTCTCGGGTCCCGTTTTGATTCCCCCAAACCTGGAGAATGACATGTCCGAAGATCGCTCGGACTCGACCGATCGAGTCCGCCAGCTCAACGACGCCTTCCGCCGCACCTTCGTCGGCGGCGTCGTGGTCGTCACCGCAGCCGTCGCAGCCCTGCCCCGCGAACGCCGAAGCTCGCTTCTCGCCAAGATCCGAGCGTTCGACGCCTTCACCGAAGACAACGATCCCCACGGCGAGCATGACTTCGGCGTCGTCGAGGACGGCGACGTTCAGTGCTTCTGGAAGATCGATTTGTATGACCGCGAGATGGAGCTCATGTCTCCGGATCCGTCCGACCCCGCGGTCACGACGCGCGTGCTGACGATCATGCTCGCCGACGAGTATTGATCGACTTTCCTAAAGCGGCTCGAGCCTCGCGTTCCTTCGGCTGCCCGCGCTTCAGAGGTCTCCAGACCGCCGCTCGAGGCACCTACCCATCCCTCTGTCAGCGACGTCCAAGGCTGCACCAAGCTGCTCCCGAGGCCGCTGACGCTTGTCCTAACGGAGACCATCGTCATGCCAGGCAAGCAAGCCAAAATCGTCACGCCTCTCATGTTGAGGCGCATGTTGCGTTACGCGTCGCGAACTGCTTTCCCCGCTCGCGACCGCGCGATGATCCTGTTGTCCGTCAAGGCCGGGTTGCGCGCCTGCGAGATGGCCCGTCTCGATTGGTCGATGGTCCTCGACGCGCGCGGCAAGATCGGCGACGCGATTTGCATCCGTGACGCGATCGCTAAGAAGCGATCGGGCCGGTGGATCCCCCTCCACCCTGCCCTTCGCCAAGCGCTGCAATCTCTGCTGCGGGTCAACGAAGCCTCCGGGCCGGTCATCCGCTCGGCCCGAGGCGGCCAGATGAGGACGACAAGCATCGTAAATTGGTTCGCGCGCCTACCGCGAGCTCGGGTTCGAGGGCTGCTCATCGCACTCCGGCCGACGCACCTTCATCACCAACGCCGCGCGCAACCTTCATCGAACCGGCTGCTCGTTGCGCGACGTTCAGCTCCTCGCTGGACACGCCTCGATCGAGACCACCGAGCGCTACATCGAGGGAGACAGCCTCGGCCAGAGGCGTCTCGTCGGCCTGATCTGACTTCGGACACGGAGGGCCCCTGCGCCTGTTTCGTCCGTTCCTCTCCCCGCCCCTAAAACCAAGGCTGAACCGCCATGCACGCTTACGAACGCTGGACCGTCAGGCGTTACGTCGCCAATGCGCTCAAGACCAGCCGGTTCGCCAAGCCTCCGCGACCCGGCTCCGACATCGTCGCCTGGCTCGACGAGCATGCCTCGTCCGTCGGGCTCGCGCCCCGCGTCAGAAGGCAAGGCAGCCGGCGAAACGCCTGGGACGAAGACCCGCCCTACGTCGAAGATTGGGCAACGTGGCGCCGGGAATCGTTCGTGCTCGCCAGCGGCGGTGCGCCGGGCGCCTCGCCGCTCCAGAAACGGATCGATTGGCTCTCCCATGCATGTGGGCTTACTGAGGAGCAGAGCGAAGCGTTGGGCCTACTGGCGCGCCTCACCCTATCGCCAATGGTCATGGCGCTCGTCGAAGCCGTGAATGGGCGGCACGGCCTCGATCTCGGCGTCGTCGACGCCTCGGATCTCCGAGCCCTTCTCGGATCCGATGGAGCGCGGCGCGCTTGCTCAGACGATGGAGGACTTGCCGAACTGGGCCTCATCGCAGCCCCAAGCGCCCCTCGCCTCTCACATGTCGCGCGCAGCATCCTATCCTTGCCTCGGCTCGGCGCGCGGAACGTCGCCAATCTTCTGCTTGGAAAGCCAGCGTCTGCGACACTCAAATGGGCCGATTTCGAACACCTCGGCGAGTTGCGCGACTTGGCCGCTCGGATCGTCGTCGCATCTCGCAAGCGGCAAGCCCAGGTTCAGTTTGGGCCCAACCTGCTTTTCTATAGACCGCCCGGCGCCGGCAAGACCGAATTCGCCAAGACGCTTGGGGCTCATCTCGGCTTCTCCGTCCAGTTCATGGGCGAGGTCAATGACGAACACGCCGAGCCTAGCCGCAGCGAACGCATCGGCGCTCTCATGATCGGCAACGCCATCGGCGCAATTGCGCGAGGGACGATTCTCGTCGTCGATGAAGCTGACGACCTGTTTCTCGGCGTCGACGATTCGAACGCCTCCCGACGGCGCGGCGGCAAGGCGTTTATGATCGCTTGGTCGAGAGAACGACCGGCCCAACAATCTGGATCGTCAACGACGTCGATCAGCTTGGCACGGCAATCATCTGTCGCATGAATCTCGCTCTGAGATATCCCAGACCGCGCCTTTCAGTCCGCAAAGCGACGGTCGCCCGGATCGCCAGGCGCCACGGAATGCGGCTAGACGACGCCTCCGCGGAGACGCTCGTACGCGCTCGCGCCGCCCCTGCGTTTATCGAGAACGCCATCCGATCGGCAGCGCAATGTGGTGGCTCGGCCCGTGACGCGGCGATCATCCTCAGCGCCGGACTTCGCGCTCTCGTCCGGGCAGAGCCTCTGCACGCGCCGACGCCGATCCCGTTCGACCCCGGGCTGAGCTCGGCGGACGTCGATCTCGCGATGCTCGCCGAGCGTATCGCCCGGTCCAACGCGCTCGCGCTTTCGTTCCTCTTCTCTGGTCCCCCGGGTACGGGCAAATCTGCCTATGCGCGGCATCTTGCCGAGCGGCTCGATCTTGACGTCGTCGAGAAGCGCTATTCGGACCTGAGCTCGATGTGGGTCGGCGAGTCGGAGAAGGCGATCGCGCTGGCGTTCGAGGAAGCGGCCGATCTGCGCGCCTTTCTCATCTTCGACGAGGCCGACTCGCTGCTGCGCGATAG
>DATJYD010000406.1:0-2621 GCA_035499755.1 Fimbriimonadaceae bacterium | reverse complement strand
GTCAGTTTCCCGCTGGTTGCCCGAGCGCGCGAAGGCGCTCGCGTGCCTCCTCGGCAGTCTCATATATATGCGGTGCCAATTTTCGACTGCTGAGGGATTCTCCCAGTTTCATGCGCAGGAAGCCGCTTGTCGTGTAGCGGGTGACGCCGGAATAGCAATCTCTCATCAAGTCGCCGACCATGTCGATATATTCGTCCAGAAGATCGGACAGGATGCTGCAGCCGTCATAGTTGACGATGGCGTAAACCTTGCGGCCGAGCCGGCCGACCTGCTCGGTGACGATGCGCCGAATGCGCTCCACGTCGTCATGCGAACCGATCGTCAGGCCCTCGAAGTTGACGAAAAAAAGGTTCTGCTGCGGATCGTAGGTAAATCGCTGCTCCAGCGGAATGCTCAGCAGCAAGTCGCGCAAGCCCATCGGCTGCTGGCGGAAGATCCGGGCGTCCATCAAGCGAGGACTGCCATTGATCAGCGGTTGAAAATCCATGCGCTCGAGAATGTCGCGTGTGACGTCGACGCCGGGTGCGATCTCCGTCAGCTCCAGGCCATCCGGTGTCAGCGTGAACACGCAGCGCTCAGTCACATACAGTACGGGCTGCCCATTTTCCGCAGCGTATTTGCCGCTGAAAGTTCGATGCTCCACCTCTCGCACAAATTTCTTGGTCCTGCCTTCGTTCAGAATGTGGACGATGCCGTTCTCGACCGCAATCTGCAGGCCACCAGCATTGAAGGTTCCGACGAACACCACTTTCTTGGCGCGCTGGCTGATATTGATGAACCCGCCCGCCCCCGCCAGTTTCGGGCCGAAGCGGCTGACGTTCAGATTGCCCTGGGCATCGGCTTGCGCGAGGCCCAGAAAGGTCACGTCCAGACCGCCACCATCGTAGAAGTCGAACTGATAGGGCTGATCGATCACCGCCTGGGTGTTGATGGCGGCGCCAAAATCCATGCCGCCGGCCGGCACGCCGCCAATCACGCCAGGCTCGGCGGTCATCGTCATCAGGTCGATGATTTTCTCTTCGGCGGCGACCTGTGCGATTCCCTCGGGCATGCCGATGCCGAGATTGACGATGCCATTCGGCAGCAGTTCCAGCGCCGCGCGGCGGGCAATGATCTTACGTTCGCTCATGGACATGGCGGCCTGCTGGTTGACCGGTGCGCGGATCTCGCCGCTATAGGTCGGGCTATAGGCCGTGGCGAAGGTCTGCCAATGGTGTTCGGGCTTTTCCGCGACCACCACGCAATCGACGAAGACCCCGGGTACCTTCACCTGGCGCGGATTGAGACTGCCGGATTCGGCAATGCGCTCGACCTGCACGATAACAAGGCCACCCGAATTGTGTGCGGCCATGGCGATGGCCAACATCTCCAGGGTAAGCGCCTCTCGCTCCATGGTGACGTTGCCATCCGGATCGGCCGTTGTACCGCGAATAATGCCGATGTTGATAGGGAACGTTTTGTAAAGCAGCGCCTCCCGTCCGCCGATGGTCACCAGTTCCACAAGGTCTTCTTTCGTACACTCATTGATCTTTCCGCCGCCATTGCGCGGATCTACGAAGGTGCCCATCCCGACGGTGGTCAAGTGCCCCGGGCGCTTAGCCGCGATATCGCGGAACAAATGCGAGATCACGCCCTGCGGCAGATTGTAGGCCTCGATCCGGTTGGCCATCGCCAGATGCTGCAAAGCGGGAACCAGTCCCCAGTGCCCACCGATGACTCGCTTGATCAGCCCTTCATGCCCCAGGTGATTGAGCCCGCGATGCTTACCGTCGCCCTGGCCACCGGCATAAACCAGCGTCAGGTTGCGGGGCTTACCAGTTGACTGGAAATACTGTTCCTCTTCGGACAGGAAGAGTTCTTCCAGCGCGACGGCGATGCTCTCCGGAAAGCCGATGCCGACGAAACCGCCGGTAGCCAGCGTGTCGCCATCGCGGATCAGCCTTACGGCGTCCCGGGCGGAGATGACCTTGCCGCGGCGGGACGTACGCAACGCCGATAGCATCGGATGATTGTTCATCGCTTCTCCCCTTCGTTGCTTTTCTCGTTGTTGCGTAATCTGCTGTCGTCCTGCCGCCGGCACCAGAGAAGATTCTGGCCGGTCCTGGACGCGAACCTTGGGCTAACCGATCGGATCTGCCTGGCGTTCGACCGAAAAGCCGTGCTCCGAAAAGCCCGAACCGGAAGCCGTCACCGCCAACGATCCAATAGCACGCCCGTTTACGGTGCCGGGTCATTACCCGGAGGCTGTCTGAATCGTCCCCGGGAAAATTTTGGGACGGCATTGGGGGTGACGGCGTTCGCGGCCAACGCGGCAATGTCTGCGCCGGAGACCTGCCGGGTCCACACGAGCGACCTCGGACACCAAGGCGCTATTCCCGTCGTGAAACAGGACTATGACCGGATGCGAGCGCAAGCCCTCGACGGCGCCGAACTTGCCGCGGCATCGTGAACGCCGAGCAGGTTCAGGACCGCCTCCGACAGCATTCGCTTGTGTTGCGCGCGCAGTGTCGGGTCGGACAGATCGCGGCCGAACAGCACGCCGAACGTATGGCTGTTGGACACGCGGAAGAAGCAGAACGAGCTGATCATCAGGTGCACGTCAACCGAATCGACGTTCTGGC
>DATJYD010000405.1:0-3008 GCA_035499755.1 Fimbriimonadaceae bacterium | reverse complement strand
CGCGGTACTTCTCCGAGAAGTTGAACGCAGTGACCGTCATCTCGAAGACCTCGCGAACGTTCGAGGCAGTGAGGACGATGACCGCATGGTCGCCGTGCGCTCCCCAGATCGCTTGCATGACGTCGCCTTGGCCGGTCTTGGTCGCTTGGCCCGTCGACGGTCCCCATCGCTGGGCATCGACGATCACGCACGGCGTCTCCGTGATCGACGCATAGCCCAGGCCCTCCTGCATGAGCGAGAAGCCGGGACCGCTCGTGGCCGTCATCGCCTTCGCCCCGCCCCAAGCCGCCCCGACCACCGCGCAGATCGAGGCCATTTCATCCTCCATCTGCATGAAAACGCCGCCCTCCTTGGGAAGCTCCTGCGAGAGGATCTCCATGATCTCGGAGCTTGGCGTGATCGGGTAGCCGGCATAAAACGTGCACCCGGCATAGAGCGCGCCGTAGGCGCACGCCTCGTTGCCCTGAACTAGCTTGACTTGGCTCACAGGGCCAGCCTCCTTCGAGCCTCGAGTTCAACCGGCGCGGGAGCCGGCTCACCCTTGACAATCCAGATTGCGAAATCGGGGCACCTCATTTCGCAAAAGCCGCAAAAGACGCATTGAGACATGTCTTGCACCGTGATCCTGCTCTTTTCGTCAAGGGAGAGAAGCTGGGCAGGGCAGGAGCTCACGCAGAGTCCGCAGCCCTTGCAAAGGCCGGGAGCGGTCCCCACATAGAAGTTGCCCTGGTACGACTTGAGGAACGGCCCCTCATGCTCCACGCGAACCCTCGAACTGGCCGGCTTGGCGCTCGGAGTGGCCGACTGGGCCGGCCTGAGTTGGGCGTCGATTCCACGAGCGGCGAGCTTGCCTTGCCGAACCGACTCCACAACCGTGGCGCCTCCCGTCACGACATCGCCGCCCGCGAACACCTGGGGATTCGAGGTCTGATAGCTCGGACCGATTCGCGCACGTCCATCTTCGCGCTCCACTTCGAAGAGATTGAGAAGCTCTTGGAGGGGCCGCTGCCCGATCGCTTTGATCACCGCATCGCACTCGACGACGAACTCCGTTCCCGGCTCGGCTTCCGGCTTGGCGCGACCGGAAGCGTCAGGCTCGCCGAGGCACACTCGGAGGCATTCTATGCCCGTTACCTCGGTCTTGCCCAGAAAGCGCACCGGCATCGCGAGGAACCGGAAGCTCACGCCTTCGGCTTTCGCGGCCTCGATCTCGTGCCGGTAGGCCGGCATGGAGGCTTCATCGCGCCGGTAAACGATCGTCGCTTCTTTGACCCCGAGCCGAATCAGCTCGCGGGCGACGTCGATCGCGGTATTCCCACCGCCGATCACGGCTACTCGCTTACGGGCCAGTCCAAGCTTTTCGGGCTTGCCGAGCTTGACTTCCTGGATGAAGGGGAGCGAATCGTAGATGCCCGGGAGGTCCTCGGCTGGGATCGCCGCGGGCTGATCGGAGCCCATTCCGATCCCCAGGAAGATGGCGTCGTGCTTGGCCCTGACCTCGGCGGCGGTCACGTCGCGGCCGATCTCGATGCCAAGCCGCACGCGAACGCCAAGGCTCCCGATTCGATCGGCTTCCTCGAACATCGGATCGATCCGCTGCTTGTACGGCGCGATCGCGTAGGTAACGAGGCCGCCCGGCAGGGCCCTCCGGTCGTAGACGGTGACCTCGTATCCAAGGCAGGCAAGTTCCTCGGCGCACGCCAGCCCGGCCGGACCGGCGCCGACCACGCCGACGCTTAGGCCATTGCGAGCCGGCGGCTTGGAGCGCTCGCCTTGGCGAAGCGACGCGAGCGCGGCGTCGGCGGCGTAGCGCTGGAGACGGGCGATCTCCACCGGCCGCCGTCCCTCCCTGCCCATGACGCAGGCGCCTTCGCAGAGCTCGTCCACCGGACAAACCCGCGCGCAGGAACCGCCGAGCGAGTTCGCGGCGAAGACGGTTCTGCCGGCTTCGACTGGCTCGCCCGCCTTGATCTCGCGGATAAAACGAGGAATGTCGACCTCGGCCGGACAAGCGGAGACGCATGGAGCGGCCGCCAAGGGCCCTCCGCACTGCAAACAGCGCTCGGCCTCAAAGAGGGCCCCGTCCGCCGTCAGCGGCGGATGGACTTCCGCGAAATCGATAGCCGCTTCCGCTTTGGTTTGCATGCGTTTTACCGGAAGGCGAGCCCGCGGCCCAATGGCGGTCGTTGCCCAGGCTCGCCACCCATTCAATGATGTGGTTTGGAGCGGCGTCCATGCTGAAGGGAATTCTACGGACGAAAAGAGGAGGACGGCTTCTAATGGGCTGATGGGTGCCGGCTCGCCGAAGCACCCAATCACTAATCTAAGAACCAGAATCCAACAGGGCGAGCACCTGCTCGTCGGTGGTTTGGGAGAAATCCTCGTACCAAGCGCCCACCGCGTAGAAGAAGGGCGGTGTGCAGAGGGCTACGAATTCGTCGACCTCCCGCTTGACCAGATTCGCGCCTTGCGCCGAGGACACGGGGATGGCGAAGACGAGCATTTGCGGGGCGAGCGAGCGCGCGTAGCGTGCCGCGACGACGGCTGTAACGCCGGTCGCCAGCCCATCGTCGATCAGAATCGCGCAGTGACCGGCGAGGTCGAGCGGGCGATCGCCGCGATAGACTCGGAGGCGGCGGTTCACTTCTTCGAACTCGTCCTGGGTGATGCTCCGAAGTTCGTCCGGGGTGATGCCCATCTGCTCGACCGCCTCATTGTCGAAGACCGCGATCCCGCCCGGCGCGACCGCCCCGATGCCGTATTCCGGATGAGTCGGCGCGCCCACTTTTCTGGCCACCAGCACGTCCAGTGGGGCATCGAGGGCCTTGGCGACCTCCGCCGCCACTTCGACCCCGCCCCGGGCGAGACCCAGCACGATCGTCTTCGGGCCCTTCAGGTGACAGAGCCGTTCGGCCAACAGCCGTCCCGCCTCCCTCCGATCTCGGAACCGCTTCACTCGACAATCACCGTTCTTGTCCTAACAGGAATCAGCCCATCAGGAATCAGCC
>DATJYD010000404.1:0-2137 GCA_035499755.1 Fimbriimonadaceae bacterium | reverse complement strand
GGTCGCTATCGAAACGGATCGAGGGTCACGGGAGGGTGCTTGCGGTGGTGCAGGCAAGCCGGCCCCTGGGACCGGTTCGACAACAGGTGGCCGACTTGAACCGGGGGCTCGCGATGACGATTCCGATCGCCCTCGTGATTGCCGCGTTATGCGGCGCCGCTCTTATCGGGGGCGCGATGCGACCGCTCCGCAAGCTTGCGGATGCCGCGCAACATTTGGATCCCGACCTATCCGGCAGTCGGCTGCCGGCGGAGGGCTCGGATGAGTTCGCCGAGTTGGCCAGGACCTTCAATGCCGCATTCGACCGGACGGCGGCGGCGTTTGCCCAGCTCGAGCGCTTTACCGGCGACGCCGGGCATGAGCTCCGAACGCCCATCGCGGCGATCAAGAGCAACTCCTCCTACCTTTTGCACCTGGGTGGCCTCCCGCCTGAGAGCCGAGAGGCGGTCACGAGCATCGATCGCTCCGTTGACCGGATGGCACGGCTTGTGGATGACCTGCTGCTCCTGGCTCGGCACGACGCCGGCGTGCTCGAACCGGTTTGGGAGCCGGTCCAGATCGAGCCGCTCTTGCAGGAGGTCATAGAACGGAACGAGGGCCCGGAGATCGAGCTGTGCATTGAGTCGGGAAGGACGTTTAGGGGAGATCCGGATGCGGTTAGGCGCGTGGCCACGAACCTCATTTCCAATGCGGCCAGGTATGCCCGGTCGGAGGTGCAGGTTGGCGTGCGGCTCGAAGGCGACCTCCTCTGCCTATCGGTGGCGGACGACGGCAAGGGGATCGCGCCCGAACACCTGGCGCGGCTCGGCGAGCGGTTCTACCGAGTGGACGAGGCCCGCGCCCGCGACTCAGGCGGCTTCGGCCTCGGCCTCGCGATCGTAAAGGAGCTCTGCGCCGCGCACGGCGGAGCGCTCCAGTTCGAAAGCCGGCCCGGAAGTGGCACGACGGCCGTGGCGACGATGCGCGTTCGCATGGAGGACCTCAAGCCTTGAATTCCCTAAACCTGCCGTAGCGCCACATCTACCGCTGATTGGGTTTCTCGGTCTGCGAGGCCGGGTTGCAGATCGGATCACCGGGCCAGGACGAGGAACGGTTATCGACGCCGTCGACTTCCCTCATGCGCGGCGACGGCGTCTAAACTCGCCCGGAGCGACGCCCGTCTCTCTCTTGAACGCCTTGCTGAACGCGGCCGCCGATTCATAGCCCACGCGCCAGGCCACCTCGTCCAGGCTCTTATGGCTCTCGCGAAGCATCTCGCACGCTTTCTGCACGCGCCATTGGGTCAGGTGTTCAAGGGGGCCTACTCCGGCCTTTGCCTTGAAACGCACCGCGAAGGCCGTGCGCGACATCCCCACTCGCTCCGCCAGTTCGGCCACCGTCCACGGGTGCTCCGGCTTCTTATGCATCAGCGCCAGGGCCTTCGAAAGCTCGGGATCCATGAGCGTCTGCATCAGCCCCGCCCGGCTTTCGAGGGACCGTCCTTCTTTCTCCTCATGGGCGACGAATGTGCGCAGGATCTGAACGAATAGGACGTCGGCGAGCCGGTCCATCAAGATGTCCTTGCCAGGAAGGCTCGAGGTTGCCTCCGTAGAGAGTAGCCGGAGAGTTTCGGCAAGGCCAGGCACCGAACGAGCAACCTCGTCCCTCATGCGAATCAGCCGAGGCATCGCCGAAAGGAGGGGGATCGCCCCGTGGTTTTCAAAGCGGAAACGACCCACAATCAGCGACGTCCTCGCGCTGTTGCCGCGGTTGCGAAACACGCCGTTTTCGTCGTACGTGCCCTCGGCTAGTACCCGCTCAACGGGCGTCGCGGGCGTGTCGGGTTGGTCTTTCATCGTGTGAGGCGTTCCGCCGGGAAGCATGACGAGGTCTCCCCCGACAAGCGGTAGCGGTCCATCCTCGCCCTCCACTTCGATGTAGCAGCTTCCCCGAGACAGCACGTAAAAAATGGCCCGGTCGGGCTGGTCGGGAAAGGCCACCCCCCAAGGAGCGCTCATCTCGACCGACAGATAGATCTCGCTCGCTAAGCGCACCGACGACAGAAAACTTGATAGAACGTCCATATCTAGCCATCAATTATGAACGATCAAACACTAATTCTGAACTTCTAGCGTTCAACCGTTCACATAGCTTGTGG
>DATJYD010000403.1:0-3603 GCA_035499755.1 Fimbriimonadaceae bacterium | reverse complement strand
CCGAACGAGCCGTACGCAAGGTAACTGAGGGCGTAAGGCACGATCACCGGGTTGTCGAGCCGACGGTTCACAACGTCCGGCTGACCGACGATGGCAAGCTCCGCCTTATCGCTGGTCTCGAACTTCCCTTCCATCGCCGCGAGAGCGGCCGGCTGATACTTCGCGACCATCTTGCCGTGCTGGTCGCCGGTTGGAAAGAGGATAACGATGCACGCGATCAACCCGGTCGTGACGCCGACCCGGAGGAACGTCTTCGCGGCGTCCTCGTGGAGTCCGCTCAGCCGGTAGTAGGCGCCGACCGCCGAAACCACGAACGCGCCGACGATCACCGCGGACGTCATGTTGTGCAGGTATTGCCAGATCGCCCAGGGATTGAAAAGGAAGCCCCACATGTCGGAAAGCTGGAGGGCCCCGCTCTTGCCGACCTCGTATCCGACGGGATGCTGCATGAAGGCGTTCGTGGCGACGATGAAATAGCCGGAAAGCCAGGAGCCGAGAAAGACCATGATCGCCGTGAACAGGTGCCCCTTCGGACTCAGCCGCTTCTGGCCAAACAGGAACAGCCCCAGGAAGGAGGACTCGGCAAAGAATGCGAATAGCCCTTCCAAGGCGAGGGTCAATCCGATCACGCCGCCCGCGTAGTTCGAAAACCGCGCCCAGTTCGTTCCGAACTGGAACTCCAGCGGGATTCCCGTCACGACGCCGATCGCGAAGTTGATCCCGAAGATCCGAGCCCAGAACTGGGCGGCGCGGTCGTAGATCGCGTCCGACCGCCGGTAGGCGATCAGCTTGAAGACGACGAGGATCATGGCAAGCCCCATCGTCAGCGCCGGAAAGAGGTAGTGGTACGTGACGAGAAAGCCGAACTGATATCGATCCCAGCTAACCGAGTTCATCGAATTCCGAATGGGAGTCTATGTTATGGATGCACAGAATCGCGTCATCTGTTTCCACGACAGGGCAGCCGCCGGCATTGCAACTCCATCGCTCCCCTATAATTCTCCCATCAGCCGCGACATGCCAGACCTGCCTCTCCCCGCCGCCTTCTATCCTTGGATCAAAAGCGTCTACAGCGTCGCGCCTGCGATGCGAAAGCTGGGCAGCGACTTCGGCAACGGCGACGCCGATAGGAATCTGATCCTCCTGGATGCCGGCTTCCCGCGCTACCGGGCAAACAAGCTGGCCTGTCTCCAGGAGCATCCGGGGAAGTACTTTCTTGAGAGCGACATGGCTCCGGGGACGTGTGTCGCCGCCCTGAACGCGATCGCCGGGCATCTTGCCGCCGACCATCCCGACACCTTTGAGTTCACGCGCCGGAGCCTCACGAGCCGGATCACGGAGGAAACGATCGCGTGGAACGAGGATGGCAGCCTCGACGCCAAACGCACAGCCGCCGATCCGGCGATCCGGACCTCGTGGCAAGGCCTGGCTCTTCAGATTCAGGCGGACCTCGCACTAATCGCGCGGCGGCCTGACGGCACGGACTATGTGGCGGCCCTGTGCGCATGCGCTCCGAGCGACTGGTCGCCGGCCGAGAAGATCGGCCGGTCCTTCTTCGAGGCTCATATGCCGGTACCGGGCTTCGACCGGATCAACGCCGCGGCCGGTCAACTGGTCCAGTCGATCATCCACCATGGCCCTTTCGTTCGCTTCGTGTGGGGAGTCGAATCGGACGACCGGCTGAACCACCATCCGGATGCGCCCCCGGGCTTCGATCGCGTGGAATGGCGCGGGCGGAGATACGGCCGAGGCCGCTTTTGGGCACGCATCGAGCGCCAATCCACCCTCGGCCTCCCGGAAGTCGACGCGGCTCTCTTCTTCATCCACGTGCAGACGATCCCCGACACCGTCATTCTCGCCTCTCGGCACTTGCGCGAAGCGTTACGCCAGGGCCTGCTGTCCATGTCGCCGGAGGCCCGGCGCTATAAGGGAGTGGAGGAGGGTTTCGACGACCTCATGCGGATGTTAGCGGACGCCACAGGGTGAGTGGCCAAACCACCCATCACTCCTCCGCGTCCGCCCAAGCCATCTCGTTATCTTTCTTGCAAGAATCCAACGAATCGAGGGATCGACGGCGACCCATTCCATTGTCAAGATTAGAAGCTTCCCGGTCGGCCTCACCGGGATTCTCGTTTTTAGAAGGAGTGATCTCATGCATTATCCCGCCCGACCGCACGGCGCCTTTCGGTTTGGGGCCAAAGCGGCTGTTCTCTTGGGAGGCCTCGGCCTCATGTCAATTGCCTGCGCCCAATATGCGCAGGACAATCTCGTTTCCGACGGTTTCATCGCTGCCGACCACACGGATTCGCAGCTCATCAATCCTTGGGGAGTGTCGTTCAGCGGCAGCTCGCCCATTTGGGTCGCCGATAACGGCAGCGCGGTGAGCACGATCTACGATGGCAACGGCGTGAAGCAGGGTCTCGTTGTGGGCACCCAGGACGATCCGACCGGTACCGTCTTCAACGGCTCTTCGACCGACTTCACCGTCAGCTCGGGCGGCAACTCCGGCGTCGCGAAGTTCCTCTTTGCGAGCGAAGGCGGATCGATCTACGGATGGAGTCCGTCGGTGAGCGCAAACGCCGTCCTCGGCGTCGACATGTCGCAGTACGGCGCGAGCTACAAGGGCTTAGCCCTCGCCAACGATCACCTGTACGCGGCGAACTTCGCCCGGAACGGGGTCGACATGTTCGACTCGAGTTTCAATTACGTCGGCTCGTTCACCGACAACATGACCGACCCCGGATATGCGCCCTTCAACGTGCAGACGATCGGCTCGAATTTGTTCGTGACTTTCGCGGAGGTGGGTCCCACCGGCGATGAGATCGACGGCCTCGGACTCGGCTATGTCGATGAGTTCGACACGAGCGGCCACCTGATCATGCGGATCGCCAGCCACGGCGTCCTGAACGCGCCTTGGGGGCTGGCGATGGCGCCATCCAACTTCGGCGCGTTCAGCAACGACCTCCTCGTCGGCAACTTCGGCGACGGCTGGATCAACGCCTTCAATCCGACGACCGGCGCCTTCCTTGGCAGTCTCACCGATACCCACGGCGATCCGATCGCGATCGACGGGCTTTGGGGAATCGCTTTTGGCAACGGCGCGGACGGCACCCAGACCAACAGCCTGTACTTCGCTTCGGGCCCCGACGGCGAGGCGCACGGCTTGGTCGGCAAGCTGAGCCCGGTCCCCGAGCCGGCCTCCCTCGCCGTCCTCGGCCTCGGCGCCGCCACTCTCCTGAGGCGGCGGCGCAAGTAAATCGGATGCTCGGCGCCGGGTTCCCGGTGCCGGGAAGAGAGAAAGGGGCGGATCTTCTCCGCCCCTTTTTGTTGCTCGGAAGGTTTCGTCGCATCGGAACTCCCCCCGACAGAACCCCTCATCCCCATTGGGGCCATAATCCAGATTCCGATTCGCTCGAGCCCCCATGCCAATCCAGAAACACACCCTCGACAACGGCGTCCGCGTTCTCGTAGAGCCGGTGGAGTACGTGCGCTCCGCCGCCATCGGCCTCTGGTGCAAAACCGGCAGCCGCGACGAACACGAGCACGAGGCGGGCATCACCCACCTGATCGAGCACATGCTCTTCAAAGGAACCGAGCGGCGTA
>DATJYD010000402.1:0-5985 GCA_035499755.1 Fimbriimonadaceae bacterium | reverse complement strand
CAGTTGCCTCCCGGCTCGAATCTCGCCACGACCCAGCAAGTCGTCAGCCAGATCGAGCAGGTCTGTATGCACGATCCCGCCAGCAAGTACGTAACCTCCCAGGTTGGCACTCAAAGCGGCGGATACGGAGGAGGAGGCGCGACGGGCGAGAACTATGCCCAGATCACCGACACACTCTGGGACAAGATGGCGCCGCTGGATCGACTCCGCAAATCGGATGAGCCCCTCCGAAGCGCCAAGACCGCGCTTGTTGCGGCCCGCATTCTTCAGAAGCTCGGCCGGATTCCAGGAGCCACCTTCATCGTTGACTCCGGCCAAGGGGGCGGTTTTGGTTCGCCGATTCAGCTTGGCTTGGGCGGTGACGATCATAACCTCCTCGTTCAAACCGCGAAGAAGATCTACGACGGATTGGCCAAAGGCGCCGTTCCGGGAGTCATCAATCCGGACATCAGCTCAAAGGAAGGAAAGCCCGAACTCCAGCTCAAACCCGACCGCGAGCGCATGTCCGACTTCAACGTGTCGCTCGCCGATCTCGGCAGCGCCCTCCGCACCGCCTACAGCGGCAACAACGACGCGAAGATGCGCGTGAACGGAGAGGAGTACGACATCCGCGTGATGCTCTCACTCAAGGACCGCAACAACCCATCGATCATCCCGCTGCTTCCTGTTGTCTTCAAATCCGGAGAGCCGATCACGGTCGGAGACCTCACCAAGAGCCAGATCGAGCCGGCGGTCGACAAGATCGACCGTCGCAACCGGTTGGAAGAAGTTCGCGTCACCGCCGACATTCTCCCGGGGACATCCCAGGGCGCGATGCAGGCGGCCGTCCAGAAGTGGATCACGGATCAGCATCTGATCCCGAACGGGGTGATCCTCAAGCCTCTCGGGCAGGCCGATTTCATGGCTCGCGAAATGGGCAACATGATGGCCGCCTTTGGTCTGGGCTTCCTCCTCGTCTACATGCTGCTGGCGTCCCTATACGACAATCTGCTGTATCCCCTGATTATCCAGCTTGCTCAGCCGATGGCTTTTACGGGCGCCCTTCTGGCTCTCGCGCTGACCGACATCCAGCTCGACGTCGTCGGCTTCATCGGGCTCGTGTGCCTCGTGGGCCTGGTGGGCAAGAACGCGATTCTGCTCGTCGACTATGCCAACACCTTGAGACATAGGGGGAGAACGCGTCACGATGCGTTGGTCGAGTCTGGGCCAACCCGGTTGCGTCCGATCCTCATGACGACGTTCGCCCTCATGCTAGGCATGCTGCCGATCGCTTTCGCGATCGGCCGCGGTTCCGATTTCCGTCAGGCGATCGGCGTCGTGATCATCGGCGGCATGTCCCTCTCGACGCTGCTGACCTTGTTCGTCATCCCCTGCTCGTACACGATCTTCGACGATATCTCGACCGCGATTGGCGGCTTCTTCCGAGGCGGTGGCACGACGGCCGAAGAGCCTGTACTCGCGGAGCCGATCAACGCGCCACCGACGGGCGATGTCGTTCGTGGTGGTGACTAGAGGGAGGCTGCTGCCTACTATTTCTACGGCGTTTGCGCGTTTCCCCCAAGCATCAATGCCGGTTTCCAACCCATACGAGGTTGGAAATCGGTACACGCCTCCGATACCTCGAAATGAGGGAATCGCCAGATGACACACCGGAATCGCAGCAGAGGATTTACCGTTTTCGAGATGCTTCTCGTGTTGGGGTTCGTCGGAGCTATCCTCGCGGTGGCCGTGCCGAATGTACTGAAGGTTCGAGAGGATCGTCATCGCGCCGACTGCATCAAGAACTTGAAGATGATCTCCGTCGCCAAGGACAAGTGGGCAATGGATCACAAAGCGAAGAACGGCGCGAAGGTTCCCATGGACGACCTCGCCGGCGTCTACCTCGAATGCCCCGCGTACGGTCCGATGTGTCCGGAGGGCGGCGCCTATGACGTCAACGTCGTCGGAGTGGCTCCCACCTGCAGTCTGGGCAAGTCCGAAAAGCACATTCTGGCCGTGACCCCCTAGCCTGCCCAAGCCTACCTAGGCTAACTTGTGCCGGCTGAGCCATTGCCGCCAAACCCAGCCGCAACCGTGGAACTTCGGCCGTCGTTCTACTAACGATAGACCGATTCCTATGCAGGCACCCACACTCCGCCGAACCACGGATGGCCCAAAGGGCATTCACCCCGCCATCCGGAAGGTCTGGCTTTTCTCCAACACGCTCAGTTTCCTGATCATCGCCGTCATTACGTCCCTGATGGAGTTCGGATTCTTGACGGGAGTCGGTGCGCCTTGGCGAGTCCCGATCTTTATGCCGGTCCTGTGGATCGGATGCGGGATCGCCTCGGCCGCCCTCGTCAAGCGCCAGTGGGAACGCTGGAGCTACGAGGTCACCGACCGCGAAGTTATCCTCACGTGGGGAGTTTGGAATCAGGTCCAGCGGTTCGTCCCCAGGGACCGGATTCAGCACGTGGACATCACGTCCGGACCGCTCGCCCGCAAGTTCGGTCTCTCCCACGTCCATCTCTATGTAGCGGGAGCCCACAGCGCGGTCGGGGCCATCCCGGGCCTGACTCACGACGAAGCCGAGGACCTCCGGAACATGCTGGTGGAGAGCCAGGCCGAGCATGTTTGAGCAGCCTCGCCGGCTCCATCCCGCCGCCATCGTCATCAAGTTCGGCGAGTATGGCGTTCACACCGTCAAGGGCATGGCGCCGGCTTTTGTAGCGATCGTGGCGTCCGGCGGTCGCGCGCTCCGGCATGAGATGCCGCTGATCATCGTCGGCTTCCTCGTCGTCACGGCGCTGCTAACCTTGATTGGCCCGGTCCTCCATTTCCTTTCGACCCGCTTCTACATCCAATCGGATGCCCTGGTGATCTCCAGCGGCTTCGTCTGGCGCAAGCGCCGGACAATCCCCCTCGCCAGAATCCAGAACGTCAACTTGCAGCGCACGATCTGGCACCGCATCTTGAAGGCAGCGGCGGTGAAGATCGAGACGGCCGCGGGAAAGCGGTCGGAGGGCGATCTCGCCGCCCTATCGATCGAGGATGCGAACGACCTTCAGGCCGCGCTCCTTCAGCGGCCGGCTTCGCAAGCAGTTGCCGCTGAGAGCGCGCCGAAGGCGGATGCGATCTATGTACTCAGCCTGCGGCAGGTCTTCCTTGCGGGGATGCTCGAGAACCGGGTGATTTACATCATCGCCGGCATATTCAGCGTTTTTCAGTTTGACCGAACTGAGGATGTGATGCGGCCCTTGGTGCATGCCATGAACCGCCTGAGCCCAGTCGCGGCGATCGCGGTCGGCGCGCTTTCCCTCCTCGGACTCGTGATCGTCGGATGGCTGGTTTCGATCGCGATGTCCGCGACCCGCTTTTACGGTTTTCGGATTGAGAAGCACGAGCGGGGCCTACTCCTCATCCATGGCCTGATCACCCAATTCCGCTCCATCGTCCCCGTCGGCCGCGTGCAAAGCGTGCGAGTGGCGCAGCCCATTCTGTTCCGTCTCCTCGGCTACTGCGAGATGTACGCCGACACTGCCGGCTCGTACGACCGAAAGGACGTCGCCGCCGCCAACAAGGTCTGTCCGATCGTTCCTGAAGGGAGCGTGAGCCAGATCGGCCGGCACCTCCTATCCGATTTCGAGTTCGAGTGCCTTCGCTGGAACGAGGTGAGCCCGCGAACGGTGATCCGCCACACCCTGCGGTATCTGCTTCTCTGGTCGATCATTCTCGGCTATCCGCTGTGGCACTGGCTGCACTGGCACGCCTTCTGGGCGCTGATCCCGATGGCCCTCGCCTGCTGGTTGTCGGGTGTTCTCTACTATCGCTTCGTCGGATTCGCCTTCACAAGCGACCTCCTGGCGTCGCGAAGTGGAGTCTTTCGCATCCAGTCCGTGATCATCCCCTTCGATCGGATCCAGCACTATTCGATCACGCGTTCCCGCCTTCAGCGGGTGCTGGGGCTGGCGACGGTGACGGTGGTGAGCGCTTCGTCGGCAGGCCACGCGATCCATATCATGGACCTTCCCACCGAGGACGCCGAGCATCTCCGCCAGAGGATCGGCGACTCGATCATCCGCCACCTCGGCTCCCGCCGCGCCGGCCTCTGACCGGAGGCTGCACAAGTGGTTTCGGCGTCCCGCCGAAGTGCCTCGGCCGCCTCGACCGAGTTTGTTGCCGCCTCGGGACGCAAACTGCTGCCCGTGCGGCCTGCCTGAGCCCACATCCCGAGGCTCGCTGCTCGCGCTAACATGAGGCTGTGGCGCGCTATCGGCATTACGTGAACTCCAAAGAGCCCGGCGTCACCCTGTTCGTCACGACAACCGTCCTGGACTTCGTCCACGCGTTTCGCCGTGATGAGCCGAGAACTGCGATGGCGCGCCAGATCGCTCGGGAATGCCCGCTGATGCGGCCGCGGTTAAACGAGGCAGCGTTTTGCTCGTATTCCGATGCGCCGCGATCCCAAGACAAACCTCTTGATAACCCGCTCAAATAGTGGTAAAGTAAGTGTTCGCGCGGTCTGTCTCCCATTTCCCACACATGAGCATTCGGCACTGAGTTTACGGCAATGCGGCCTGACTCAGAGGCTCCTCTTACGCACTCTGGTTCTAGGGGGCGGCGCGCGGCCTATAAACCATGGCAGACGTCAGCCTCTTCGATAAAATCCGCATCGGCATCGCCAGTTCCGAAGACGTTCTGAGCTGGTCTCACGGCGAAGTCAAGAAGCCGGAGACGATTAACTACCGCACGTTCAAGCCCGAAAGAGACGGGCTCTTCTGCGAGCGTATCTTCGGTCCCGTTAAGGACTGGGAATGCGCCTGCGGCCGCTACAAGAAGATCAAATACAAGGGCATCGTGTGCGAGCGCTGCGGCGTCGAAGTGACCCGGTCCAAGGTTCGCCGCGAACGGATGGGCCACGTGGAGTTGGCCGCGCCGGTCTGCCACATCTGGTACCTCAAGGGAGTCCCTTCCCCGCTCTCGCTCATCCTCGATCTGAGCCCGCGCCTGCTCGAGCGAGTCATCTACTTCGCCTCGTTCATCATCATCGACGTCGACAGCGAGACGATCCGCGAACTCATCCCCGAGATCAAGATCGCCGTCGAGGAGGAGAAGGCGCGCTTCATGATGGAGATGCGCGAACTGGAAGAGGAGTCCTTTCAGCGCTTCGCCGACGACCTTAACAATAACCGCGACGAATATGACGAGGTCTTCGCGCGCGAGCGCGCCAAAGCCGTCAACGACCGGATCAAAGCCGAGTACCGCGACGCCGACGATCGGCTCAAGGACCTCGACGACGCGGTCAAGATCCTCGACACCCTCACGCCGAAGGGCCTGATCGACGAAGACCGCTACCGCGCCGTCGTCAAGCTCCTCGACTCGGTCGGCGGCCGGATGGACAAGGACCTGCGTTCGCTGGTTCGCGCCAACATCGGCGCCGACGCGATCAAGGAGCTTCTCGGCCGTGTCGATCTCGAACGCTTGGCCCGTGAGCTCCGCCAGGAAATCATCGTCACCCAATCGCAGCGGCGCGCCCGCGCGATCAAACGGCTCGAAGTCGTCGAAGCGCTCATCAGTTCGCGCTCGCGGCCGGAATGGATGATCCTGGACGTCGTTCCGGTCATTTCGCCCGAGCTTCGGCCGATGGTCCAGCTCGACGGTGGCCGCTTCGCGACATCCGATCTGAACGACCTCTACCGGCGGATCATCAACCGCAACAACCGGCTCAAGAAGATCATCGAGATCCATGCGCCGGAATCGATCATTAACCACGAGAAGCGCCTCCTCCAGGAAGCGGTGGACGCGCTGATCGACAATGGCCGCCGCGCCCGCCCGGTCGTTGGCTCCAACTCGCGGCCTCTCAAGTCCCTCAGCGACATGCTCAAGGGCAAGGAGGGCCGCTTCCGCAAGAACCTGCTCGGAAAGCGTGTCGACTACTCGGGACGATCGGTCATCGTCGTCGGCCCGCATCTAAAGCTCCACCAGGCCGGCCTGCCGAAGGAGATG
>DATJYD010000401.1:0-6982 GCA_035499755.1 Fimbriimonadaceae bacterium | reverse complement strand
GCGGGATGCCCTCCTCGCCGACTCCGTCGAGAAAAGCGACTATGGCCGCGCGTTCGGCCTTCACCGGACCCTCGATACCGCCGGCGCGTTTCTCGGCGGCCTCGCCCTCGTCGTCCTCCTGATCACCCTCGTCCACCACATCGCCGACCTCCGTACGGTCTTCTACATCGCGATCATCCCGGGCGTGATCAGCGTCGGCTGCTGCTTCTTGCTTAGCGAAGCCGGCAAGGCGAAGCCACGCGAGGAGCGAAAGTCGGCGCACCACACCCTCCGGGAGATGCCGATGGGCTATTGGCGAGCCGTCGTGATTACTCTCGTCTTTGGCCTGGCAAACTCGAGCGACACCTTCCTGCTGCTCAAGGCGGACCAGGAATTCAAGAACGCCGGCCTCACCCTCCCCGCGTTCTTCGGCAGCGTGGATCCGAACGTGGCGGCCCTGATCCTTACCGCCCTCGCCTACATGCTCTACAACGTCTTCTACGTTGCCCTTTCGTACCCGGCTGGACTGGTCAGCGACAAGATTGGAAGGTGGCCGGTGCTGATCGTCGGCTTCCTCCTCTACGCCGGCGTCTACCTCGGCTTTGCCGAACTCGGCGCCGCGATGGTCTGGTTCCTCCTCTGCGGCTACGGGCTCTACAACGGTCTGACCGACGGCGTGAGCAAGGCGCTCGTCGCCGACCACGCCCCGAAGGACGCCCGAGGCACCGCCCTTGGCTTCTTCTACATGGGAGCCGGCATTATGACCCTCGTCGGCAATATCCTCGCCGGCTGGCTGTGGGACGTCCACGGCCCGCAAGCCACGTTCCTCTTCGACGCCGGCGTCGCCGCCTTCGCCGTGCTCCTCATCCCCTTGACGAGAGGAATGGAGCGCTCCTGAAGCGTGATGGGCCCCCGATGATAACGCTCGGTCTCGACTGCGGAGGATCTTCATCGCGAGCGGTGGCCGTCGACGCTGCCGAAAACCTGCTCTTTCAAGGACAGTCCGGCTCCGCGAACCTGGCGACGACCTCCATGCATCGCCTCCGTCAGAGCCTCGCCTACGCGACCCGCGATTGCCCCACCCCGACCCACGTCTGTGGATGCTTCGCCGGTCTGATGACGGAAGGAGACCGTCGCCGCGCAATCGAGCTGCTTCGAGAGATCTTTCCCCTTGCCGAGATTCGCGCCGAACCCGACTACGTTGCCGCCTTTTTCGCCAGCGAACCGGGAACCGATATTTGCGTCATCGCCGGGACCGGCTCGCTCGTCTGTTCCTGGGATGGCGCCAGGATGGCAAGAAGCGGCGGAAGGGGGTATCTTCTTGGTGACGAGGGATCGGCCTTCCGATACGGAAAAGACGCGCTTTTGGCCTATTTCGCGAACCCCGAAGGCGCTTCCGCCCCTCTCAAGAAATGTCTCGTGGATCTTTTCGACGCCGAAGATGAGCCTACGATCGTGAGCCGGCTGTACCGGTCTTCTTCGCCCCAAGCGACTCTCGCCAAATTGGCCAAGCCGTTTGCCGCGGATGCCAGATCGGGCATTGAATATGCATCGGCCAGTTTGGAGCGAAACGCGACGTCTCTGGCGGAAGTCGTAGTAAGACATGCGAGAACCCATCTGCCGTGGAAGAAGACCATTAGAGTCAGCCTTTCCGGCGGTCTGTGGAAGATATCTGGGGTGTTCGCCGACGCGTTGGCTACGGCCCTCGCGGCGAGTGGGATCGACTTCGAATTGGAACGGATCGGCAAGGCGCCCGTCTATGGCGCAGTGAGGTTGGCAAGGGAGATGGCGATTGGGCACTGAGGCGAGAAACCCGCGCTCGTACGGGTTGGATCGAATGTCCGCGCGAGAGATCGTGCGGTTGATGGACGAAGAAGAGGGCATCGTAACGAGGGCGCTTTACGCGGCGGAAGACTCCATTGCCGTCGCCGTCGAGAAAGCCGCCGAGACGTTCCAGCGGGGCGGCCGTATCATCTACCTGGGCTCCGGCACGAGCGGCCGTATCGCTTCCGCCGATGCCGCGGAAATGCCCCCGACCTTCGGCCTCGACCCTTCCAGCTTCATCTCGATCGTATCCGGCGGTCCGGCGTCGAGTGCAACGGCCGTGGAGGATGCGGAAGACGATCCTCACGGCGCGATCCAAGCCCTCAACGAGCTGCGCGCCAACCGGAAGGATATCGTGATCGGCGTCGCCGCCAGCGGCGCGACTCCTTTCGTGGTCGGCGGCGTGCGCCACGCGAGCCAGAAGGGGATCTGGACCTGCGGCATCGCCAACAACCGCTCGTGCCCCCTTTTCGAAGTCGCCGACCATTCCATTTTTCTCGACACCGGCCCGGAGATCCTCACCGGCTCGACGCGGCTCAAGGCCGGCACCGCCCAGAAGATGGCCCTCAACCGCATCAGCACGGGAGCGATGGTCCTGAGCGGAAAGGTCATCGAAAACCTGATGGTCGACGTGAAGGCGAACAACTCGAAGCTCAAAGATCGGTGCGCGCGGATCGTCAAAGAGCTGGCCCCCGTCACTTACGACGAGGCCTGGGAGCTCCTCGAGGACTACAACTGGAACATCCGCGCCGTCCTCGACGCGGCCAGATTGGTTCCCGAGCGTCTGACTTCGTAAGCGGCCGCCGCGAGTTTCCAAGGGTTCGCGCCTGGCGCTTGACCCACTGCAAAGCAACGCCTTCTAGCCCGGATAACGGGCCCGTTCACAATGATGGCCGTCATCCCGAACGGAGAACCGAGCCGTGGGAGGTGCGAAGTGAGGGACCTCGGATCAGACCGCACTGCGAGCAGACTGCGGGCGCCGTTCGCTTTGGAGTGCGGTGACCCGGCGCCGCTTTGTCCTGCGCGGCCTGCCGCGCTGCCTGAACCCGTCTTGAACCTCTCGCCAAGAGATCGGGCTAACCGCAATACGGTTTAGTTTGGGCCGCCGGCCGTCGAATCGGCTCCGTCTCCGAGGCAGTGGATCTCGGCGGATTCGGTGGTTCGATCTCCTTAAGTAAACAGCATTGGGGCTAACCCGTTCTTTCCGAGATCCCACGGGCAAGTAGAGCGGCAAACGTGGTAGACATATCGTTACCAATTCGATGCCGCGCAAGCCAACCATCAGCCCGACGAAGCTCACGACCTACCTGGCCTGTCCGGTCAAGTACCGCTGGACGTACGTCGACGGCCGGGGCAAATGGTATCTGCGCGCCAAGAGCTACTACTCCTTCGGGACGAGCCTGCACCGCGCCCTCGAGGCATTCCAAGCCGCTGCCGAAACCGGCGTCGACGTGACCGCCAGCGTCCTCGCCGCCTATGAGGACAACTGGATCGATGCCGGCTTCTCTTCCGCGGAAGAGATGGCGGAGGCCTACCACGAAGGCAAGGAAATGTTGGAGCGGCAGACTCAGGATTTCGTCAGACGGGAATCCGCCGCAAAGCTCCTCTTCGTCGAGAAGCAGTTGAGGCTTGACATGGGTCGATTCGATCTCGTCGGCAGGCTCGACCGGGTCGACGAACACGACGACGGCACGCTTGAAATCGTCGACTATAAGACCGGACGGGAGTCCGTCGCGGAGGAGGACGTCGCCACCGACGTCGCGATGGGCTGCTATCAGCTTCTCCTTGCCGGCGAATACCCCGGCCGACCCATCAAAGCGACGATCTACGCCCTGCGTAGCGGCCTACACGCAAGCGCCTCGATGACCGCTTCCGAGCTCGACCAGTTCGCCAAGGACGTGCGTCTGCTCGGGGATGAGATCGTCAGCACCGAACACCAGGAATACGCCGAGTTCACGCCTCGCGCTAAGCCCCTCTGCCAGGGCTGCGACTTCGTCCCTCTCTGCCGCCTCCACGAAGACTACGGCTAACTGCCGAACACCGCGTCCAGATTGGCGATTCGTCGCCGGAGAAGGTCGGCGTCTACCCTGGGCTTGCGCAGGATGTACGCCTTGGCGGCCGCAAGGTCACCGGTCGCTCGCACGGCGAGCACGTCCTGTTCGAGCGTGCGGCGGATGTTGTAGCGGTAGCTCCACCAGGCGAAGCTCAAACCGCCTCCCGACTGCAACGCCAGAATCAGCCACAGGTTCAGGCAGGCGATCGCGGATGCCAGCGTATAGATCAGGAATTCGAGCGGGTAGTTTCGGAGCTTCTTGTCGAGAAGGTAGTGTCCGGCGAGGCGGCTCGCCAAGATGAAGTCTCGGTCGGAGGGGTCCAGTGCACTCCAACTCTCGGGATAGAAGCACAGCTGGTCTTCGCGGAAAACAACTCCTTCCAGCCACTCTCCCGGTTCCGAGACGACCGAGACGACTTCAGGCACGGGGACGGCAAGCCGAGACGCAAGGTCCCGGACTTTGGCCTCGACTTCGGGATCCGGCCGCTTGGTATCCGTCGGGGCTCGGAACCAGCCGCGGAATGGACCAAACAGACCGACGATGTAGAGAGCCACAAGTGGACTCAGCAGCAGGAATCCACCGCGCATATCCGCATGAACGCCCAGCGGCCGAACCAGCAGGTAGCCGAGGCAGGTGGCCGCAACGGTTCGGAGCAAACTCCCCAGGGCTGGCAACAACTTCATGTCTAAAGCTACGGAACCACTCGCAAGCGGGATTCACGTGAGCTTCGTCGATCATCTCCCACCCATCACTGGGCTCCAAACTCCGGGCCCTACTGAACAACGTTCTCCTCTCGGCGTCATTCCACCCCGAACTCGGTACCGGTTCATGCAAGACCACAAAGGAGAAAACCCATGCTCAAGAAGATTCTCATCGCCGGAGCCGCCGGCATCATCGTCATCGGAGGAGCCTTCCTCGCTGCGCCCGCCGTCGCCCAGGGCTTCGGCCATTCCACGGTCGCCGTCACCGTCCCGATCGAGAAGCACCCGGTTCTGCGCCGCTCGATTAACCAGCTCGACAGGATCGAGGCCGCCCTTTCCCAGGCGCCGAAGGACTTCAGCGGCCACAAAGAGCAGGCCATGGACCTCATCCACAAGGCGATCGACCAGCTCAAGCTCGCGATCGCCTCAGACCGGCACTAAGCCGGATGGTGGTTGGGGGTTGCCCCGTCGAGTAGGGCGTCACCTTTCATCTGGCGTTTCCACAACCGCGGATCGCCTAGACGTTTGCCTCTGTGGATGCTCGAAGTCTCCCTGTTGATAGAGAACTGCGGTAGATCGCGAGCCAGATGAAGAACGCCGCCCTACTGACTCCCACCATCACCCATCAATCCTCACCAACAGCCCCCACTCGGGGCTCTGATCCGGATCGTGGCAAATGCGATCCCCGATCGTGACCGCGCCGAAGCGGCCGTACAGGCGATGGGCATCGCCGAAGCGCTTGTCGCTCCAAAGCTCCATCGCCGACTTCCCCGCCTTCTTCGCGCGCTCGACCACTTCCCTCGTTAGGGCTTCCCCGATCCCCCGCCGCCTCGCATCGGGATGAACGTAGAGCCGCTCAAGCGAGCAATCCGACCCTGCCGCCCGGACTCGCCCGTCGTGGACGATGGTCTTCCCCGCTTCGCCCGGGATCCGCTCATGGAAACAAAGCCCGACGACGCCCAGGATGGTGATGGAGGTGATGGAGGTGATGGAGGTGACAGGGGTGACGGAGGCGGGGGTCGACGTGAGAGCGGAAAGGATATCACCTCCATCACCTCCATCACTTCCATCACCTCCATCACCGGCGCCCTCCGCCACGAGGAAGACATCTCCCCGATTCCGGTAGAACCCGTCCGGATCATAGAGGTCAGCGTGGTATTCCTCCGCGTCCCAGGTGAAACCGTATTCGTCGTAGACCGCCTTCACGACCCGCACGATCCCCTCCACATCCCCATTCGTCGCCTCCCGGATTCGAAAGCTCATGGGCGGAAAGTGTACTGGGCCCCCGAGGGTCAGCGGATTGCAGGAATTGAAGGGATTGGAGGATTGCCACTTGCCGCATCGCGCCGCGATTGGGGTAGATTCAGTGTCCCGGTTGGATCGTTAGCTCAGTTGGTAGAGCAGCTGACTCTTAATCAGCGGGTCGTAGGTTCGAGCCCTACACGATCCACCACTTTCCTTCCCTTCCTCCCGCCGTAAAGCTCTGCGCGACCTTGCGTCAGCAGCACCCCGCCTTAAGTCCCGAGCCAAGGAACGTGAGAAACCGCATTTTCGTAGCTGTGCGGGGCTGAGATGAAACGTTGATCGATGTGAATCTGTTACGGGGACGCCGGGCTTTGGAGTTGCGCACCGGTCGCGACGTGGAGGCCCCGGTTCCCAGGCACTTCCACGAGGAGCTTCAGATCTGCCTCATCACGAAGGGAGCCGGGTTTGTCCGCCACCAGGGCACGTGCTACCCGACGCCGGCGGGCACGCTTTTCGCGGTCATTCCCGGGGAAGTCCACGAGAACGTCTGTACTTCCGAGGGCGGCTGCTCATTTCGAACCATCTTCCTCGACCCCGGCGGGTTTGAGATCGAAGAACTCGCCGGACGGGCCGGGCTCTTTGTGACTCGGCGGGATCACGTCGTTCGGGGCTTTCTGTCCGGCTTCGAAGATCTCGCCGCCGGCGAGGCCGCGGAGTGGCAGCTTTGGCATATCGTCACCAGCCTGCTTCCATCGACCGAGAGCGCACCGTCTCGAGACCGGCCTGCCGGGATCGAAGCGGCGCGGGAGCGACTGCGGGAATCCCACGCCGACGCTGTATCGCTCGACGTACTCGCCGAAGAGGCGGGAATGAGCAAGTTCCACTTTGTACGAACGTTCACATCCCGCTACGGGATGCCTCCCCACCTCTTTCAAATCCAGTTGCGCGTGATGGAAGCAAAGCGGCTGCTTCGGCAGGGCCATGAGATCGGCGACGTCGCGGTTCGACTGGGCTTTGCCGATCAAAGCCACTTCACGAGGCACTTCAAGCGCCTGACAGCGGTGACGCCTGCGCTCTATCGGTCGGCGCAAGAACGTTCTAGACTCGAGGATTAACCGCCGCCTAGACTTGGCCGCATGATTGGATTCATCTGCGCAGCTGGGCTGATCGTTTCCCGAC
>DATJYD010000400.1:0-4587 GCA_035499755.1 Fimbriimonadaceae bacterium | reverse complement strand
CCGCTCCACGCTGGCTCTAGCCTGGCTGCTGAAGCATCCGAGCCATATTGTCCCGATCGTCGGCTCTGCCGATGCGGCGCGGATCAAGTGGGCGATCCAAGCCGACGAGGTCGAGCTGACGCGAGAGGACTGGTACCGGTTGCTCGTTGCCGCGCAGGGCCATCCGATGCCATGAGGGTTACCGCGGGGATTCACGAAAATAGAGCAGGAGCCTTTCGGAGCCCGGCCGAACTTCGGATCGCGTGAGCAGAACCGAGGCGCGGGCATTCGTGAGTCCGTGCCTCGCTGAAACAGAGCCGTTCGACGATGCGCGGTTTCATCCGAACAGCCCGCGCAAGAAACTGATGATCGCGATCCAGATCACGAGGTACCACACGCGCCGATTGTCCACCGCGCCGCCGAGACCGCGCCCGGCATCGTGGACGATGCCCCGCAGGCGCACGGGAGTCTTCCGGCGGGCACACTCCCGGCAGCGGACTCCGGCCGGTCCGACCACCATGCATTTGTGGCAAATGGGTTTCTCGCAACGGCCGCACGTAACCCGCGTTGGCTCCTTCTTGTGCTTCGCGCAGTAGAAGACGCCCTCCTCGCCGGGAACCGGAATCGAAGGCGCGCGAGCCACGAACCGGGCGCCGCACTCGCCGCAGAACTTATGGTTGTCCGGGTTCCCCGCCCCGCACTTGACGCATCGATCCATCTCATCTAATGTACACCGGCATGGAGCATCCTCGCGGCAGGACGTGCGCGGTTCTCGTGACCTCCCATTCTCCGCCGGCTAAATCCCGATCTCGAATCTTCGATAGGGTATAGTCTTTCGACACTCTGAAGACAGCAGGTGGCTAAGCCGTAAAGTCCGTCAGGACGCCAGCCGAGGGGAGATCATAGCGTGCCGCAGGCTGAGCCCTGCCGCTACGACTTCGCCGAGGAACGGCGAGGTCTTTTTCTTTTTCAGGGGTGCTTTGGGCGGCCACGCCCAAAGAAGGTCCATATGCCCACAGCAGAAAAAGCACGCACGATCGAACAGGCGAAGGAGTGGTACGACAAGTCCGTCGGCTTGGTCTTCACCGACTATCGCGGCCTCAAGGTCAAGGAGATGCAGCAGCTTCGGCGCGACCTCCGCGCCAAGGGTGGCGAGATCCATGTCCTGAAGAACACCCTCTTTCGCATCGCCGCCGGGGACGACTCGGCCAAGATGCCGGCCGAGTTGCATAACGGGACGACTGCGGTGACATTCGTTTTCGAGAACGAAACCCAGGTCGCCAAGTCGCTCCTCGACTACGCGAGAACGAATCGCAAACTCATCGTCAAGGGCGGGTTCTTCGGAGGCAAGGCGTTTTCCGCCAGGCAGGTCGAAGCTCTATCCGAGCTGCCTCCGCGCGACATCCTGATCGCACAGGTGATCGGCGCCATCGCCGCGCCGCTGACCAATCTCGTGACGACGATCGAAGCTCTCTATGCGGAGCCGATCCGCGTTATCGGAGCAGTGGCGGACAAAGTCGCGGAAGGCGCGCCGGCATCCGAAGCCAAGGCCGAACGGGAAGCGCAAGCCGCCGAACCTCCCGCCGAGGAACCTTCAGCCGCCCCAGCCGAATAGCGCCACACCGATTCACTCATCAACCGATTCAGTTAACGATTCACGGAGAACAGAATGCCAGTAGCCATTGAAAGCCTAGTCGAACAGATCAGCAACATGACCGCCATCGAGCTCAGTGAGCTCAAGAAGGCCCTCGAAGACAAGTTTGGCGTCACCGCCGCCGCCCCGATGATGGGAATGCCCATGATGATGGGAGGCGGAGGAGCCGCGGCCGCCGCGCCGGTCGAGGAAGAGAAGACTGAGTTCGACGTCATCCTCACCGCCGCCGGGGACGCGAAACTGAACGTCATCAAGACGGTTCGCGAGATCACCGGCCTCGGTCTCAAGGAAGCGAAGGACCTCGTCGATGCTGCTCCGAAGCCCGTCAAGCAGGGCATTAGCCGCGACGATGCCGACAAGATCAAGGCCCAGCTCACGGAAGCCGGTGCCTCGGTCGAGATCAAGTAGCCGGAAAGACGAAAGACGCGAAAGACGAGAGACCCTGGCCAAGGGTCTCTCGTTTCGCGTTAAGACGCCCCGACCGAGGGGTAGCGCCGACGGGCCGTCGCCGATCTCAAATCTCAAATCCTCAGCCGCGTAACTCCAGCAATGGCGGTCCCGACCCCAACCCGGCAGGCGAGCAATTCCCCCGCTGGCTAGCCGCCTTCCGAACCGGGAAGGCCCTTCACGTGAAAGCTCTTCCAGTAGCCCTTGGGAAGGTAGCCGGCTGTGTGCTTCAGCTTCAGGTGAAGCGACTTCTCGACTTTCTTCCAATCGTTCGCCGTGAGGGCCTGGGCTCGGCCATCGCAGAAAGTGGCGAGGCGGCTTCCGTCCGGCCATGCCTTGTCTTCATAGAACATGATCGCGTGGGTCGGATCGGGGATCTGGCTCGCCACGACGCCCGCCACCGCCTCGTTGAGAAGGAAGTGCCCCCCAGGATTCTCGCTCTTGAAGATCCCGACGTTTTTCGCGTACGGATAGAGCACGGCGAAGACGCTCGTGGTCTCATGGGCCCGAGGCGAGAGATCGTCGTTGTCGGACATGTACATGAGCATCGCCAGCCCAGTCATCTTCAGATTGCTCAACGACTTTGTGCGCGACTCCATCCAGGCTTGAAACGCGGCATGAGCAAGGCATGCCGTCGAAACCGCCGCAAGGCACCCTATCAATCCTTTTCGCATACGCTATTGTAGTTCCTTCCGCCGGAGGTGGGATCTCCGGCTTGTCCGGGCCGGTCGCAGGCGCCGCCCTCGATCTCTGGCGTCATGCGCCATGATAGAGGGCATGTCTTTCCGACTCCACTACGCTCCCCACTTCGGGATGTTCAAGCACAGCGCGGGCGACGATCCCGTCGACCAACTCAAGTTCGCCGCGGAAGAGGGTTTCACCGCGTGGGAGGAGAATGGGATGAAGGAGTATTCGATCCCCGACCAGGAGCGCATCTCGCGCGCGATGACCCAGCTAGGCATGAGGATGGGAGTGTTCGTGCCGTGCTTCGAGATCGCCTGGGTCCCATCTCTGGTCACCGGAAAGGACGAGTGGACCGAGAAGTTCCTAAGCGATATCGAGAGATCAGTGGAAGTGGCGAAGCGGATGAACGCGACCTGGATGACGGTCGTGCCGGGCCAAGTCGCCTACGATATGCCGGTGGGTTACCAGACCGCCAACGTGACCGACGTCCTGAAACGGGCCAGCGCGCTCCTGGAGCCCCACGGTTTGGTCATGGTTATTGAGATCTTGAATTTCCGCGACCATCCATGCCAGTTTCTGACGACGGTGAGCCAAGGCCATCAGATCTGCAAAGCGGTAGGCAGTCCATCCTGCAAGCTCCTCAACGACCTCTACCATGCGCAGATCCAAGAAGGCAACCTCATCCCGAATATCGACGCCGCATGGAGCCAGATCGGCTATTTCCAGTTGGGGGACAATCCGGGGCGCAACGAACCGGGATCGGGAGAGATCAACTATCGGAACGTCTTCCGCCACATCTGCGGTAAGGGCTATTCCGGGATTCTCGGCATGGAGCACGGGGCAAGCAAGCCGGGGAAGGAAGGCGAGAGGACGTTGATCGAGTCCTATCGCGAGGCAGATTCGTTTTAGTCCAGTTGCCGGGATTGTCGCCAGAAGTCGCCGGACGTTTTTCTCCTGTCATGGAAGCATCTTGACGCGGTCGTTGCGCCGCATGGGATATCATTCTGTCTTAATGCGTACTGTTACCATTTGTTCCCGGGAGAGGCTGTTTCGTGACGGTATCGAGGCTTTGTTCTCCGCGAACCAGTTCATGGTCGCTTCGACGCATGCCGAGTGCCGTGACTGTATCCAGGCCGCCAAGGAGCAGGCGTGCAATCTTATGGTTCTCGACCTGCTCGGAATATCCAACAACGACCTGCAGTTCGTCCTCGGCGCGCTTGCGTTCGGCGACTTCCGCTGCATTCTGATTTCCTCGCACAATCGGGCGCCGGAGGGCTTCGAGGCAGTCGTCGATCGGAGCCAAACGGCAGACGATCTCCTTGGCGTGGCCCGAGACCTTATCGGCGCGACGGCCGGTCCCGTCAGCCGTGGTCGAGGCCGGCCCCGAATGATCACTGCCGGCTTTGAGCTGTCTCGGCGCGAATACGAAGCCGGCCAGCTGATCGCGAAAGGCTGCACGAACGAAGCCATTGCCAGGGAGATGGACCTCAAGGAGCAATCTGTGAAGAATCTGGTCAGCACAGTGATCCGAAAGCTGCGCTGCGAAAATCGTGTCCAGGTCGCTCTCCGCCTCGCATCCACGCTGAAAGAGTAGGGCGCGGCAACAACGACATCCTCGATGTTGAAACGCGAGGCCGGTTTGCGCTGTAATGTCTGGAGATGAACGACATCCACGCGTGGGTAACGACTGCGAACGGATTTGACGGTTGCCGCGTCATTCGCGGTCTCGGCTTGGTGCGAGGCATCACCGTCCGGAGCCGCTCCGTCATTGGGAACATCGGTGCGTGCCTCCAGAGCATGGTGGGTGGCAACATCACGCTGTA
>DATJYD010000399.1:0-2978 GCA_035499755.1 Fimbriimonadaceae bacterium | reverse complement strand
GCCTTCCAAACCTCGCCGATGCCGCCGGCGCCCAAACGCGCCTCGACTTCGTAAGGACCAAGCCGCATTCCGGGCTCGACCCCTGGAGACCGCGCCCAAGGCGAGTGCCGCATTAGCGTATCGTCTCTGCCTTCGAAGCGGAGCAGCGACTCCACTTCCCGACGAAGGTCCTCATCCGGGCAGGCCGCCTGGAGAAACGCTACGCGCTCGCCAGCAGGGCGCTCAACCGCTGCGCGGTACAGTTCTTCGAGGAAACGCCAGCGGTCCGGAGAAGGACTCATTTTGTTTCCGCGTTTCCGGTTTTGGTGAAGCGCCACAACTCGGATCGCAGAACGTCGTGCACTGAAATCACGTCCCCGTCGGGCGTCCAACCCGGGACAAGGTTATCGCCTGGTCTGTCTGTCGAGATCACCGTGACTTTCCCGCCTTCGATGATCGCCGGTTTGTAGTCGAACTCGTCCGGCGTCACCACGCTCAACAGAATCCGCCCCTCTCGATCGATGGCCGAGGGGGACAGGCGAACCGCGGCAAGCCTTATCCCGGCGGGAAGCACGATGGGCTCGGCGACGCCTGAAGGAAGCGGGATGCGTGCCATCCCCTTGCTGTCGTGGATCACAAGCAGCCGGCCCGAGGGGGCGATGGCGAGGTCGTCTCCCGCGGCGAGCCGCACTGGCGGCCCTCCACCTTCCGGCATCGAGTAGATCGCGCCCTCGGCGACGTAGTAAATGGTTTTCAGGCTGACCGAAACGGCCACTGCCGTAGCGTTGCCGCCGGGAATGGAAACGATTCGGCCGAGCACCCCATTGCTGACGGAGGCAAATGCGATTTGGCGCTTTCCGGAAGGACCCATCAGGAGCGCGATTTCGCCCGGACCAGCCGGTGAGGCATACGCCACATCGCTGTGGTCTGCTTGCAGAAAAGGGCGAAAGTCGGCGCCCGCGGTTCCACAAAGAAGACGCAAATGACCGCCGAAGGGAGCCGTAATCAGGACCCGCCCGTCGTTGAGGAGCAGCACCCTCTTGTCCGACGGAGGCGGGGCGGCCGAGTCTGAGATCAGTCTGCCGGCGACAGTGAATCGAGAGATGGACGGGCTCATCGCCACCGAGTCCACATAGATCGATCCATCCGGCGCCGCATCCGCGTAAAAAGGCGGAACGCCATTCGCGAAAGAGAATACACGGGTATGGCCGCGTTTACCGTCTCTTTCGACTCGGATCAACTCAAAACTGTTTTCTTCTCTGCCCAGCATCAGAACACCGCGGCCGTCTGAAGTCGGCGCCAAGGGGAGTCCCAACTGAAAATCGAGTTGGTCGATGGGGGCCTTCGGGTCTAGCCGGCGGGATTTGCGAGTTGCGAGATCGAGGATGTAAGGCTGCGTGCCTGATTCGAGGCCCGACTCCTCCGTCGCCCCGATAAATACGATCTCCTTGCCGTCCGCGAACGCGCGCAAAGGCGGCCCGGCGTCATAGATCGGCAAATAGACGGGGAGGGGATCGCTTCGGCCTGAGTCCGGCCAGAAGCGGAAAGCCTGGTCGTGTTCGTTTGGTGTCCTCTTGAGAACAACCAGGCTGCCGTCCGGCAACGCTTGCGGCGCCCAGCCATCCTCCAGTAGCAATGCCGGCTCGCCACCGAGCGGCGGAATCGAATAGACCCCGGAGGGCCGTTCCCAGAAGCGATCGAAGAACAGGCGCGATCCATCGGGCGCCCAGGATAGGTTAGTGACAGAGCCGTTTCCGGCGGTGTGCGTCAGGACGTTCCAGCTCGCTCCCCTCCAGTTGCCTCCATCCGGCTTCAGAATCGCGACTTGCGTCTGCCGGTTGACGAGAGTCAGCAACGCGAGCATCTGCCCGTCTGGAGAGACGCGCGGCGAGAGAGCAACGACCGGGCCGCCCAAGCGGACGCCCGCCCATGCCGAAGGCGCTGAATAACGGAGTGATTGCAGCCACATCCCCAGCAGCGCACCTGCTGCAACGGCCACCAGTGCGATGGCGGCCCATAACGATCGCGTTCGCGAAGGGGGGCCAATCACCTCGGCCGCCTGCGCGAAAGTTTGCGACAGGCCTTCGCGCGTTTGGCGCAATTCGCGATAGAGGTCGCGGGTCGAGTCGTAGCGATGGTCCGGCTCTTTCCCCAAGCATCGTTCAATCGTCCAGCGCACCGGAGCAGGTACGACGGAGGACAGCGGCTCAGCTTCTTCGCGAATGATCGCGGCCATCGTCTCGGCGGCGGTTTCCCGCCGAAAGGGGCGCTTGCCGGTCGCCAGCTCGTACAGGATCAGGCCGAAGGAGAATTGATCGCTGCGATGATCCAGCTCCTGGCCGCGCGCCTGTTCGGGACTCATGTAGTCGACCGTTCCGACCACCATCCCTGCGCCCGTAATCGTCATCGTGTTCGTCAGCGGGCTTTCTGCCGCGGTCTCCTGCTTCGCGAGGCCGAAGTCGAGAATCTTGATGCGGCCGTCCTTCGTGAGCAGAATGTTGTCCGGCTTCAAATCGCGATGAACAATACCGGCAGAGTGGGCCGCCGAAAGCCCATCGGCGATCTGCAGAGCAATATCGAGCAACTTGCGGATGTCATCGGTGGGGCGGACCGGTGCGCCATCGACAAACTCCATGACGAGATAGTTCTCGCCAACATCGTAAATATGCGCGATGTTCGGATGATTCAGGGCGGCGATCGCGCGAGCCTCGCGTTCGAAGCGCTTGCCGAACCCCATCTTAGAGGCCTTTATGGCGACGCTGCGACCCAGCCGTGAATCCCGCGCTTTCCAGACCTCGCCCATGCCCCCGGCGCCCAAGGGCGACTCGACTTCATAAGGACCAAGCCGCATTCCTGGCGCCAGTCCTGGCGGCTGCCCCCAAGGGGATTGCTGCATGAACGTATCACCTTTGTGCTCGAAGCGAAGCAGGGACTCCACTTCCCGACGGAGGTTCTCGTCCGGGCAGGCCTCCTGCAGAAACGCCGCTCGCTCGCCGGCA
>DATJYD010000398.1:0-7681 GCA_035499755.1 Fimbriimonadaceae bacterium | reverse complement strand
AGGGAGGATAGGGCGAAGAGCAGCAAATTGCCCTTGATCGGGACCCCGAACCAGAAATGCCCGATGAGAACGACCAGCAGAACGTCCAGCAGCGCCAAGACCACGTACGCCGCCGTCTTGCCGATCATCAGCTCATACGGGCGGACCGGCGAGACGATGATCTGCTCGATGCTTCCCCGCTCCCGCTCGCGGACCACCGTGCTTGCCGTCAGGGAGGCGGTCGTCATCATCAGCACGATCACGATCACGCCCGGCACGATGAAGTCGATGCTGAGGAGATCCTCGTTGTACCAAATGCGAGGGCGCGCGTCGATCGGCGACCCACCTCCGCTAACCGCCATCCCGTGTCGCCGCACGACCTCTTCAAGCACGTTCGCCGAGTAGCCGGAGACGATCGCCGAGGCGTATCCCGAAACCGTCGTCGCCGTCGTCGGCTCCGAGCCGTCGACGATGATCTGCACCGCGGTGGCCTGGCCGGCCGTCGTCCGCTGCGCGAAGTCGGCCGGAATCACCAGCCCGAGCTGGATCTCGCGGCCGTCGAGAGCCTTGCCGAGATCCTCGTAGCGGTCGGTCGCGTAAGCGTCGATGAAGTATCCCGACGAAGTGAAAGCCTGATGGAGAGCCCGCGACTCCCGGGTATGGCTCCAATCCACGACCCCGAGGCGAACCGCTTTCAGGTCCGTGGAGAGCCCATATCCGTAAAGGAAGAGCATCATCAGCGGGTTGACGAGCGCGATGATGAAGGTGCGCGGATCGCGCAGGATCTGCAGCACTTCCTTACGCATCAAAGTCATCGTTCGCGAACGGAGCCGCTTCATTCGTTCGCCTCCTTCGCCATCGCGACGAACACATCCTCCAGGCTTGGCTCGCCGGGAGCGACGGCTTCGACCGCGATCCCGGCCCCTCTGAGAGCATTCGCCAGAGTTTCCGCGTTCAGATTCCCGTCGATGCTCCGGACATGCAAGCGTGAGGCAAGAACGGAGGCGTCGGTGACGCCCGGCAGGCTCTGGGCGACCGCCAAAGCCGGAAAGAGCGGCTCGCATTCGATGGCGTAAATGTCGCCTTGGATGCGGCTCTCCATCAATTCCTCCGGCTCTCCCACGCAGACCAGCCGGCCGCTTTGCATCATCGCGATCCGGTGGCAATGCTCCGCTTCGTCCATCGCGTGAGTCGTGACCAGGATCGTCGCCCCCTGAGAAGCCACATCGTTGATCAGGTCCCAAAAGCGGCGCCGGGAAGTCGGATCGACTCCTGATGTGGGTTCATCCAAAATGAGAATCCCAGGCGAGTGGAGAATCGAAGCCGCGAGCGCCAGGCGCTGGCGCACACCGGTCGAAAGCTCCGCGACAAGGCTCCTCGTCTCGTCTTCCAGTCCGGCCAATCGCGCCACCTCGGCGATCCGATCGCGCCGCTTCTTGTTTCGGAGGCCGTAGATCCCGCCGAAGAACTCCAGGTTCTCGGTAACTGTGAGATCGTCGTAGAGGGAGAACTTCTGCGACATGTAGCCGATGCGCTGCTTGACCCCCTCCGGGTCGAGATCGACGTCGAGTCCGGAGACGTAGGCCTTTCCCGACGTCGGGGTCAGGAGGCCGCAGATCATGCGGATCGTGGTGGACTTGCCGCAGCCGTTGGGTCCGAGGAAGCCGAATACTTCTCCCTTCCGAATGCCGAGCGACACATGGTCCACGGCCAGGAAGTGACCGAATCGCTTCGTCAACTCGCGGCACTCCAGCTCGAACTCAGCCAACGGACGCCTCCGAAAGGGATGCGATCACCGCATCTTCGAGGCTGGGGCTGATCGCCCTCAGCTCCCCGATCTCGATTCCGCCCAAGGTCAGCGCCCGCCGGATCTCCGCCAAGCCGGCCCCGTCCTTGACCGTCGCATGGATCCGGCTGCCAAACGCCTGCACGTCCAGGATTCCCTCCGTGCGAGCGAGCAGATTGCGCGCGCGTTGCGGGTCGGAGCAGCGCAGATCGGCGACGCAATGACGCATCGACTTGCGCAGGTCGCGAGGCGTCGCGCAAGTCACGAGCCTTCCCTTATCGATCAAGGCAAGCCGTTGGCAGCGGTCGGCTTCGTCCATGTAGGGCGTGCTGACGAGAAGGGTCATGCCTTCGCCGACGAGGCCGTAGAGGATCTGCCAGAACTCGCGTCGGGAAACCGGATCCACGCCGGTCGTCGGCTCGTCGAGAAAAAGCACTTTAGGGGTGTGGATGAGCGTGCAGACGAGCGCCAGCTTCTGCTTCATCCCGCCCGAGAGGTGCTCCGCCCGCCTCTTGGTGAAAAGCTCCAACCGGCTCGCCCGGAGAAGCGTGACGACTCGCTCGGACCGTTCTTTGCGAGGGACCTGGTAGAGATCGGCGAAGAACTCGATGTTCTCCGAGACCGTCAGGTCGCCGTAAAGCGAGAAGCGCTGGGACATGTAGCCGATGTCCGGGGCGATCCGGTCGATCTCCTCCGGAATCCGTGCGCCCAGTACCTCGACCGAACCGGCCGTCGGCGGCATGACCCCGCAGAGCATCCGGATCGTCGTCGTCTTGCCGGCTCCGTCCGGCCCGACCAGCCCGAAAACCTCGCCAGGCTGGACGCTCAAGGAGAGCCCATCGACTGCCCGAACGAATCGGAACTGCATCGTGAGCCCCTCGCACCGAATGACTGGGTCCATGGCTAACCCACGTGGATGGTCGCGTCACCCGGCATCCCGGGCTTGAGGCAGCGGCCCGGATTCTCCACCGCGATCTTCACCCCAAATACAAGCTTCACTCGCTCCTCCGGCGTTTGCGCGTTCTTCGGGGTGAACTCAGCCTCCGAGGAAATCGAGACGATCCTGCCCTTGAAGATGCGGTTCGGAAAGCTGTCGACCGTGACATCTACATTCTCGCCAAGCCGGAGCTGTCCGTAACGGTCTTCGGGCACGTAGACCCGGATCCAGATGTGATCGAGGTCGGCGAGGGTTACCACGGGCGAGCCCGGTTGAAGCGATTCGCCGGGAAGCGCGCTCTTCGTCTTGACGACGCCATCCGACGGCGCGTAAAGCCGTGTGTCTTCGACAAGCTCCTTGGCGTAGGCGACCGCGTGGGATGCCTGATCCCGGGCGCCCTTCGCGCTCCGGACATCTTCCGTGCGCGTTCCCGCCAGCATCAGATCGTATTGCGCCTGAGCGGCTTCAACCTGGGCCGCCGCGACGCGGGCGTTGGAGGAAGCCGTGTCGTACTGGTTCTGGGCCGAAAGGCGGTCGCTGTAAGCATCCTGGGCGTTCGCCAGCGCGGCCCGAGAGCCGGCGAGATCGGCCTTCGCCTGAGCTACCTGCATCCGCGCTTCCCGGACTTCCTGCGGCCGCGCCCCCGCTTGAAGGTCGGCCAGGTGCGCCTCGGCCTGAGAGGTCGCTTTGACGGCGGCGTCCCGCGCGATGCCGCTGTCATAGGCCTGCTGGGGAGGGATCGCACCTTCGTCGGTCAGCTTCTTGTCCCGCTCGTAATGCGACTCGGCCTGCTCCTGCTGCACCTTCGCCTGCTCGACCGCCGCCTTCGCCTGAGCGATCTGGTCCGGCCTCGATCCCGCCAACACGAGCTGAAGCGCTTCGTTGGCTTGCCGGTAGACGGCTTCGGAGACCGCGAGCTTCGCCTCCGCCGCATCCACCTGCGCCTTCAGATCCGTGACTTTGCCGATATTTCGATGGGCCGTGCCGAGATTCCTCTTCGCCCCGGCGTACGCGCTTTCCGCCGCGAGAAGCTGCGCATGGGCGTTCTCGATCTGCTGCGGACGGTTACCTTGGATCGATTCGTCCAGTTTGGCCTGGGCCGCTTCCAAAGCCCCTTCGGCCTCGTCGAGTTGCGATCGAAGCTCGGTGTCGTCGATCGCGGCGAGCAACTGGCCGCGCTTGACGTCGTCGCCCTCGTCCACTTTCAGAACGGCCAGCCGTCCCGCGATCTTGGGCGAAATCACGGTCTCGTCGGCTTCGATGCTGCCGCTCGCGACGATCAGATCGCTCCGTTCGGCTGGGTGAGTAGCGCGGAACAGGGCGTAGACGATTCCGACCGCGGCGATCAAGATGATCGCGGCAGTTCTCACTTTGCGGCCGGGTCCGGGCCGGCCGCGCGTTCCGGGCGGATTCTCAGCCATCGCGCTTCCCCCTCCGCCGGAAGGGCCTCCCGCGCCTAGGCCCGGATCGAAGCCCAATCCTGCAGTATCTATTGTCTGCCGCTCGGGCACAGCTTCTCCGCGCTGACTTTCCAGTCCAAAGAAGGCGCGACGCCCAGCCGATCAGCGCATCACCCTCGTCCCCATCGATCCCACGTCATGGGCCATGATAGGGCGATGAACTCGCATCCTCTTCTTCCCGGGCCATTGGGCGCGCTCGCCGTAACCCAGAGCGGGCGCAGCATGCGCGCGACCTCGACCTTCCGTGAAGGCGCCGACGGAAACTACGACCCGAACGCTCCGCCCAAGAGCGACCTCGAGGAGAAGAGCAACCGGGACAACTTCCGCGTCCAGCCCGGCCAGACCCACGTCCTCCTCGACGCCGCCGGCCCCGGCGTGATCACCCATATGTGGATCACCTTCCTCGGCCCGGAGCCGCATCCCTGGGCGAAGGACGGCTCGGCCAACCATCAGGAGATGCTCCTGCGGATCTACTACGACGGCCGCGAGAAACCCGGCGTAGAAGCCCCCCTCGGCGATTTCTTCGGCGGATGCTTCGGTAAGCGCAGCGAGGTGATCAGCCTCCCCGTAGTCGCCCAGGGCGGCGACTCCTACAATTGCTTCTGGCACATGCCCTTCCGTCATTCGATCCGCATCGAGATCGTCAACGAGAGCGATAAGCCGATCAGCCTCCTCTACTACAACATCGACTGGATCAAGAAGGACGAGCTTCCCTCCGACACCCCTTACTTCTATGCCCAATACCGTCAGGAATATCCGCTCGGGAACGACGAGGACGGTAGGGGCGAGTCCAAGTCCAACATGGGGCGGCCGTATCTGCTCCTCGACACCAAGGGCAAGGGGCACTATGTCGGCACCGTCTTCTGCGTGAGAACTCGCGGGCCCGGCTGGTTTGGCGAAGGCGACGAGATGATCGCGATCGATGGCGAGGAGATCCCGTCGGTCTGGGGCACCGGGACCGAGGACTACTTCCTCTGCGCTTGGGGCCTCGAAACGACCTCGACCCCCTATTTCGGCGTGCCCTATTTCGACCAGTGGGGCATCGTCGGCGGCCATACGAGCGCCTATCGCTGGCACATCAACGATCCGATCCTTTTCAACGAGTCGATCCGGGTCGAGTTCGAGACCTTCGGCTGGAACTCGCCTGACGAGAACCCGGACTATCGCGCGATGAGCTGGAATCCGCGCGAAGACGACTACGCGAGCGTCGCCTTCTGGTACCAGACCGGCATCCCGACCTTTGAAGCGCGGGCGCCGCACGCGAAGTACCGCAAGCTGCCGAGCATCGATCGCGAGATCTTCCTCGCCAGGGACAGCGAACTCGGGAGGGCCGCGCTCAAGCCGGGCGGCGATCTGCCCCGGATCGAAGTGACGGGGCGGGCGGATCGGGACATCGCGGAGATCGAGATCCAGGAATTGTGGGAGCACTTCGACTATCCCGTGCTCGCGATTCCCGGCTCAGGCGGCCGCGGCCAGTTCTCGCCGGGCCGTGGCCAGGGCGCGGGGCTGGCCGGCTATGGTCAAGCGTCGAAGGGCCCGGTGATCGAGATTCCCATCACGGTCAAGGAAAAGGAGCCGCTGAGGCTGCTGATCAACGCGGCCGTGCGGCCCGATTCGGGCATGTTCCAGGCGTATCTCGACGATGTGAAGCTGCGCGAGCCGATGGACTTCTACAGCCCGAAGATCGAGCAACGCGAGTTCCATCTCCTCGACTTCTGGCCCGAGCCCGGGAAGTACGTGCTCAGGCTGGAATGCGTGGGGAAGAACCACCTGTCCAGCTCCCAGGGCCTCACGATCGAGTCCGCCCGCCTCCGCTTCCGCCGCCCCCGGGTCAAAGCCTGGGCTCACGACGCGGACAAAGACTGGCGCAAGGAGCCCCTCCTGTACGAATAGAACCTCGCCGGGGCGGGGGCCCGGAAGGGCCGAGTCGATCCTAGCCCAGGCCGGAGGCCTGGGCGGCCTCACCGCGACCCACTATAATCCCGATCGCCCGTTACGGCCAGACGAACGACGAACACACGTTCGGCTGGCCAGGCTGGGCGCTCGCCGAATAGACGGTCGGTGGGTTCGGGCCGGGGAATGGGAAGGAATAGATGAGCTGACACCCGGTCAGGTCCTTGCTCGCCCGGATGGCTCCGCCCGTCTTCGACTTGGCGTGGCCGTCGAAGAAGACCGCGTTCATCTGCTTCGCGTGCCGGTCCGCCGCCTTGTAGGTCCGCGTCGGGTCGTGGGAGTCGATCGAGAAGTCGCCGTTGTAAGGCTCGATCCATGAGTCGCCGACGGTTCCCGTATAGTCCTGGCCCCACTTCTCCGTGATGATGATCGTATCGACGGGATTGGGCAGGCCGGCGGAAGCGAGGCTCTCGGCCGGAAAGATCGCGATGAAGGACCTCAGGATCGTGAGGTTTCCATCGACATCCTTGCTCGGGGTCGCGAAGCTGTCGGACGGGCACTTGTACACATCCTTGTTCTTCACGTAAGGCATCAGCATGTTCCACCAACGGTTCGTGTTCGTCGTCGGAAAGTAGCCGGCCCGTGAGTTCTGGGAGCCGGAGCGGAAAAACATCGTGTCGTCGAAGTCCGTCAGGTACATCTGCACGCCGAGCCCGATCTGGTTCATGTTCGAGAGGCAGGCCGTCTTCTTCGCCGCCTCTTTCGCCTGGGCGAAAACCGGAAAGAGGATGGCGGCGAGGATCGCGATGATCGCGATAACGACAAGGAGTTCGATAAGGGTGAAAGCGCGGAGCCGCCGCTTGCTCATGAGAGGATTGTACAGGTAGAGCGGTTAAGGTTTTCGGAGGAAATGCGTGGCCCGTCCGCGGCTGGGGACAGCCTGCTCTCGTCCGGCGTCGATCGATATCGCGCCCTTTCAGGGCGCACCCTCGGCCCGCCGCCCACCCAGGCCAAATGGCCTGGGCTAGGATCGGCTCGGCCCTTCGGCCCTTCCCTGTCTCCGAGGCGGTGGACCTCGGCGGATTCGGTGGTTGGGTCACGGCATGCAGGCCCTCGCCCACACTAGCGAGGCGGTCTCAAGCCCCGACCCCTCAACTCGGCCAGAGACTGGACTCCATCTCTCTCCATCAGGCCCGCCAGTTCGCGCAGGATTCGAGGAATCGAGCCCGGGCCGCCGTAAATCCAGCCGGTGTAGATCTGGCAAAGATGAGCGCCGAGGGCGATCTTCTCATAGACGTCCGCGCCCGTGAAGATCCCCCCAACCCCCATCAGAATCATCTCCCGGTCGCAGATGCGGTACAGATGCGCAAGGAACTCGTTGGAACGGGAGCGGAGGGGTGCGCCCGACAGCCCGCCTTGCTCTCCGGCGTGAGAGCCGGTGATTCCCACTCGGGAGATCGTCGTGTTGGTCGCGATGAGGCCGGTGAGATGCTCGTCGTGGGCGACCTGGGCGACCTCGTCGAGCGCGCTCAACTCCAGGTCGGGCGCGACCTTAATGAAGAGCGGGGAAGGAGCGACCGACCGGATCGCCTGCACAATCTCGGTCAGCGGCCCGCGCTCCTGCAG
>DATJYD010000397.1:0-3108 GCA_035499755.1 Fimbriimonadaceae bacterium | reverse complement strand
CGACAAGACGCAGATTCCGAGCGGCTATTACAAGGAGATGGCCTATGCGGGCAAGTGGTATCTGACCGCAACCCCTGGGCAGGGTCTGCCCACCTGCGTCGCACCGCTTCCGTCGCTGACGGGCGGGGTAACGACCGCCCTGAGCGGCAGCCTCACCCTTCCGCCGATGACCTTCAATGGCTCGGACCTGCCTCCGCCCCCTCCACCGAGCGCGTGCAGCTAGGAGACTCTCTCTCTGCATGCAGCCTCCTCATGGTTTGGGGAAAGGCAACCCAATGCAAAGGAACGGCTTCCTGTCCCAGCCCTTGGTCGGCATGCCTATTCGCGTCCACCTCGGTGCGAGACGGAGCCCCGGAGCTGAGCGTCGAGGTTGAATCCGCCCTGCGCCTTGGGACCGCTAGGGCATAGCTGGGCGACGACTCATGGCATGTGCTTCTTGACACGGGAGACCAGAACATCGAGCATGTTCAGGGCTTCTGGTGGATCAAGAACTCGGCGATGGCGCGGGTTTCGTCCGAGGAGAGGCTTGGAAAGGCCGGCATCATGGTGTTCGGATCCTTGCTGGTCGGGTCCTTAATGAACTGCATGTACCAGGATGGGTCGGAGCCGCGGCGTTGGGCGACGCCGAGCAGGCTGGGACCGTCGCCCCCGCTTCTCCCGTCTTGTCCGTGGCATCCCGAGCACTCATTTGAATTGAAGAGGCTCCGGCCCTTGGCGTAGAGGACGGGATCGGCCGCACCTGCCGCCTGGGAACTCGGCGCCGGAGATGTCGACGCGATCGGATCGCGGTTCCCGACCAGCGGCGCGAACCGGCCACCGAAGAACAGAGCCGCGACCAAGAAGTAAGCGCCAAAGATGGCGAACACCGCTTGGATCACCTTCGCGGAAATCCAGCGGCTCACGAACGGCGCCGTTACGATCACGAGAGCGAGTAGGCCGGGCATCACCACGCTGCCTACCCAACCGAGATCGGTCGAAAGGCGCGAAAACAGGTTGAGCGAGCCGTGCAGCGGCCAGTTGTACCAGCTCACCTGGGCGTCGTAGCTGCCGTAGTCGGCCGGCGAGCCGGGGCTTCCGAGAGGCGCCCGGATCGCGAGACCGAGGAGAGCGCCCAGAGCCAAGGGAATCCACATGAGAGCCCGGTTACGGATCGTGCCGTTCGCACCGAACCAGAAGAGGGCGGCGCCGGCCGCCCCGACCACCCATGCGCAAACGTGGGCCATATGCCAATAGCGGACGGTCTGATCGCTGAACTGATTTCCATGCAGAATCAAGCTCTGAAGGGTCGCGCCCGCGACCGGTGTGCGGCCGGCGATGCCCGACTCTACGACTGCGGTCTCCACTCCGTGGCGGTCGAAGGGAAGCAGATTGCCGGTGATCTGGGAGACCATGCTCGCGGCATAGAGGCAGGCCATCGAAAGCCACGTCTTCCCATGGCTCCGCTCGAAACGCCTCGCGACGATCATCCAAACGAGGGCGATCAGGCTCCCGGCGATCAACAACGAGCTCGACCAGTAGTGGAACGAACGGAACCACCCCATCGGACCTGCCATGGAGTTCACCGAAGCGTAAGCGTGTTCTGCATCGGCCCGATAGCGCGCTTCCAGGAAGAGCCCAGCCAGAAGCTCGGCAACAACGAGGACGAATAGCCCAGTCGCGAAACCCTGGAGGGGATCGCTCCGTTTCCCCGTGGTCGAGGGGGCGGAGGTCATCGATGGGCACGATCCATAGCCGGACAAGTGGCGCTGCAAAGAAGGGCGGGCGGCAATTGCGCCGTGCGGGGAGAGTTTCGAGGTGGGCGTTCTGCAGACACTTGAAGGTGCATTCTACTGAATTGGGGCAGTAGTAAACTCGCAACGTAGTGGAGGAACAGCTCGAATCTGGACGCGTCAGCCAGGAGACGGTGCAGCAGATGCTGGACCTGGCCGAGCGTTTGCGCGAATCGCACGGAGGCGAGCTCGACGACGAGACGATCGTCGCCGTGTCGGAAGCCACCGGTGCGCCGGTCGACTACGTGCGGATCGCCTTGGCCCGCGCATCGGTCGCCCAGAAGCGGACCGTCACCAAGAAGCTGCGGAACACCTATCTCAGCCTCGGACCCGAGGAACGAGCCTGGGTGACGGCAGGCGCGATCGGGGCAGGAACGGGGATGGCGTACGCCCTCGACGCTCGCTGGCCCAACAATAACGGCCTCTACTTCATCGCGATGCTCATCCTGCTCGTGATCGGCTTCGCGACGATCGGGATGAGGAAGGATTCGCGAGTGGCCACGATCGCCGGCGGGATCCTCGGATGTGTGGGTGTTGTCTCTTCGAGCCTGTTCGGCCTCCTCCTGGGTCACGTCTCGCGAGGAGAGCCGATGCTGATTGTGCCCCTGACGATCGTGAGCGCGTTTGTCGGCTTCGCGGCCCAGAAGCTCGTCAACTCGAACCGCAAGTCGTTCGGCATGAGAGACCCCGCGGCGGAACGGCAGGACCTGCTTCGTCAGCTCAACGAGCTGAAGGCGAAGCTGGAGAGCGGAAAGCAGCGCTTGACCTTCCTAAGCGTGGACATCGTGGGTTCGACGCGAATGAAAGCGGGGGCCGACCCTCTCAACGTCGAGTACACGTTCAACGAATACCATCGCCACGTAGAGCGGGGAACGCAGAAGCATGGAGGCACCGTGCACTCGACCGCGGGAGACGGAGTCACCTGCGCCTTCGAGAGCCCTCAGGCGGCGTGGCTTGCCGCGAAGCTCATCCAGACCGGGATCATCGAAGTCAACATGCTCGGAAACAAGATCGGAAAACCGATCGTGTTGCGGTGCGGAATCCACTGTGGCGACGTCCTCGCGCCGGATGCCAACGACGTCACCTCCGTCAACTTCGCCCATGTCATCGACGTAGCCGCCCACTTGCAGAAGGCGTGCCCGGAAGGCGGCATCGTCGTCAGCCAGCACGCCGCCGTTGAGATCCCAGGCGGTCCCGCGAAGATTGGAACCCAGCGGGTCGAGGTCGACGGCGAGATCGGATATGTGTGGCTCCCGCTCACCCGCGCTCTTGCCGCCGGCTCCGGCGGTCCGCCGCCCCTGCCGGCTGATTCGTGATGGGCTGCTCGGGCCGGACGCTT
>DATJYD010000396.1:0-3918 GCA_035499755.1 Fimbriimonadaceae bacterium | reverse complement strand
GTTCAGGTTGCGGCGTTTTTCGTTCTTCTCCAGCCCAAAGTGGTGCTCTGCGTCGCCCCAAACGGAAACGACGCCTGGTCCGGGAAGGTCGCCAAACCGAATCGAAAGGGGACGGATGGGCCGCTCGCCACGATCGAGGCGGCCAGGGACAGGCTTCGCAAGTTGCCAGAGAGCACGCCGGCGATGGTCGAGGTCGAGCCGGGAATCTATAGGATTACCGCGCCGATCGTCTTCACGCCGGAGGATTCGGGCTCTGGTGCTGGCGACCGCGCCTACTACGGATCGCGCGGCGCGGTTATCTGCGGGATGCGTCGGATCACCGGCTGGCATAAGCTGCCGAACGGCTGGTTTCAGACCAGGGTTCCCGCTGATTGGGGAAGTGAGGACACGACCGGGACGGTCATGAAGACCACGGGCGAGACGCCCGTGCCACTTTTCGGCGAGCTGTTCGTGAACGGCGAGCGGCGCTACCGGCCGCGGCTGCCGAAGCAGGGCTACGACATCATCGCCGACAAGGTCGCCCCGACCGACGCGGCGAAGGGCCACGGCTTCGACCGGTTCCAGTTCGCCCCGGGCGATCTCCGGTCGGACTGGGCCAATCGCGACGATATCGAAGTCCTCGCCTTCCACTACTGGAGCATGTCCCGCAACCGGATCGGTTCGATCGACGACGCGAACCACATCGTCACCTTCAAGGCTCCGACCGGCTACGACGCCGACTGGGACAGTTTTCCGAAGGGCAACCGCTTCCTGGTCGAGAACGTGAAGGAGGCTTTGACGGAGCCGGGCGAGTGGTATCTCGACCGTCCCACGCACGTCCTCACCTACATCCCCAAGCCCGGCGAGACTTTGGCGAAGCTCGACGTGGAGGCGCCGGTGGCGGAGTCGCTGATCGAGTTTCGGGGCGATCCCGCGAACAAGACATGGGTCAGCCATATCGTCGTCGCGGGATTCGGGCTGGAGGGGACGGCTTGGAATTGCCCGCCGAACGGGCGGAACTTCCCGCAGGCGGAGGCGGATCTATCGGGAGCGGTCCGGTTCACGGGGGCGAGGGATTGCAAGCTCGAGGGATGCTCCTTGGACCATCTTGGAGCCTATGCGGTCGATATCGGCCCGGCCTGCAAGAACGTCACGGTCGCGGCAAATACGATGAGCGATCTCGGCGCGGGGGGTGTAAAGGTCGGCGAGCAGGCCTGGCAGAGGGATCCCGATCTGATCACCGAGCATTGCACGGTCGATTCGAACGTGATCGAAGGTGGAGGACGGCTCCATCCGGCGGCGGTGGGCGTCTGGATCGGCCAGAACCCGTACATCAAGGTGACCGGCAACTTCATCCGCGACCTCTACTACACGGGGATCTCCGACGGCTGGTCGTGGGGTTACGCCCCCGACGGCGCGCACGACAACCTGATCGCGGACAACCGGATCTCGATGATCGGCCAGGGCGTGCTGAGCGACATGGGCGGGATCTACACGCTTGGAATCCAGGCGGGAACGATCCTGCGCGGGAACCGGATTCACGACGTGCAGAGCTTCTCCTACGGCGGCTGGGGGATCTATCCGGACGAAGGGAGCAGCCATCTCCTGATCGAGGACAACTGCGTGTTTCGCTGCAAGAGCGCGTGCGTGCATCAGCATTACGGGGAAGGAAATACGTTCCAGAACAACGTCTTCGCCTTCGGGGGGGAGGCCCAGATCATGCGCACCCGGGCGGAGGACCACCTCTCGTTCACGATGACGCGCAACATCGTTTACTTCGGGGATTCACCTTTGCTTGGGAGCAACTGGACGGGGAATGAGTACAAGCTGGACGAGAACCTCTACTGGCGGGTCGGGGGCAAACCGTTCGACTTCGCGGGAATGACGCTGGATCAGTGGCGGGCGAAGGGGCAGGACGTGGATTCGGTCGTTGCCGATCCTCTGTTTCGGGATCCTTCTCACGGGGATTTCCGGCTCGAGCCGGGCTCGCCGGCGCTGAAGTTGGGATTCAAGCCCTTCCCGGCTCTCGATCCGTCGTTCGACGGCGGGGCTTATCGGCCGTTGCCGCGGGCTTTTCCGTAGTCGCACCAAGGCGGACGTGCGAAGGGACCCGGAACCTCTATCCCCGTTGCCCCCTTCCTCGTCCCGGCACAATCATCCGGCAAGAGGAAGTGGAGACTCCGCCCCTCCTCTTGCGGCGATGGTTTATGCGCCGGAGGAGGAGGGGACAGGGGTGTAGGTTCCGGGAGCCCGGAGGTGCTTCCCATATGGTCCTAGCCGAGGTCGATTCCGTCTGGCCAGACGATCCGGCCGGATCGCTCCTCGCACAGGCGGACGATTTCACGGATCCACCGCGAGAACTCAGCCCCGGAAGGTGTGGACTCCGTTTCGCGCCTATACTTGCAGGGGATGGAGGACGAACTCGCGGCCCTGAGATCCGAGGTCGCTCAGATGGCGGAGAAGCTAGACTCAAAAGCCCCAGAACTCTGCGTCTACGAGCCCTGGCACGTCGAACCGATGATGCCGGCGACGGTCGTTACCAACCTCTTCGGAATCAAGGAGCTTTGGATATCGCGGACCGCACTTGACGGCGCCTCTCGCCCGAACCTTCGGTTGCATCTGGCCGTCGCCCTGATTCGCGCCGATCCGAAACACCGCAAGCGAGCTGCTTTGGATCACTTCGCGTCTCTTGCCGTTCTGAGCGCGGCGACGTTGCTGGCGACCTTCGCTATCGGCATCCTTTGGAGTCTGCGCTGGACTCCCCTGCCACTCATCGGCGTTCCGTTCGCGGGCGCCTACTTCATCGCGAGGCGGGAGGCTAGGATATACCGTCTTGTGGTCGTCGATGCGGTCGAGATGACCGGCGAGGCGGACGCCGCCCTGAAGCTTTGCCGAACCCGTGGATACGTCAAGGCTTTCGGGGTTCCACTTCGAGCGTGGTCCAAGCGGGGCGCGGAGCGCGAGGCTCTGGATTTGGAGGGCAAACTCCGGAAGCGAGGTCACCGGCTCGACGTGGACGGCGATTAGCGGCCGCCGATCCAAAGGAGGGCCCAACGCGCCGGACTCCGAAGACGGTCTGACGGATTGCCTTCATTCCCTCCCCTTAAGTCACCCGATTGGGGAGGGAATGAGAAGCGACTTCCCGGAACCTCTATCCCCCTTGCCCCCTTCCTTCCTCCGGCGGCACGAACCATCCGCCGCAAGAGGAAGGGGGTGGCGGCGCTACGCGCCGACGAGCTCTTTGGTCGACACCGTCGCGAGGGCTTTGCCGACCTTCTCAACGACCTCGTCGATGATCTCCGGGGTGATGATGAGCGGGGGAGCGAAGCGGAAGGTCCGGCTGCGGGTCTCCTTGGTGAGGACGCCGTTCTCGATGAAGGCTTTGCCGAGCTTCACGGTGTCGACCCCTTCCTTCACTTCGAGCCCGACGAGAAGGCCTTCGCCGCGCACCTCCTCCACGCAGTCGTAGTTCAACGCGAGGAAGCCGGCCTTTAGCCGTTCTCCCATCTCGTACGAGTTCTGTTCGAGGCCCTTGGCGTTCATCTCCTCGATGGTGGCGATGCCGATCACCGAGGCCAGGGGGTTGCCGCCGAAGGTGCTGCCGTGGTCGCCGGGATGGAAGACGCCCATGACTTCCTTCTTGCCCACGACCGCCGAGACGGGCATGATGCCGCCGCCGAGGGCCTTGCCGACGCACATCAGGTCGGGCTTGGCGCCCTCGTGCATCCAGGCGAACTTCTTTCCAGTGCGGCAGAAGCCGGTCTGGATCTCATCCCAGATCAGCAGCACATTCTCCTTCGTGCACAGATCGCTCATCTCCTTCAGAAAGCCCTTGGGTGGAAAGAGGATGCCGCCTTCCGCCTGCACCGGCTCCATGAGGACCGCGCAGGTGTTGGGCGTAATCGCGGCCTTGACGGCGTCGATATCGCCGAAGGGCAC
>DATJYD010000395.1:0-3785 GCA_035499755.1 Fimbriimonadaceae bacterium | reverse complement strand
CACCTGCTCCGCGAGCTCAGCGAGAGTGGAGCATGACGACAGTGAAATCGTGACGAAAGCTCCAGCAAACAGGATCCGGATCTGGTTCTGAAGATCGCGATGCGCGCGATCGACGAAGAGACAGATCGGCGTCTCAGAACGTCGGTCCAAATCCTCCGAAGCTTTCCGATCTGGCACAGACTGCGGCAAACGCCGTCTCGACCGCGCACGCTCGCGCGCGAACTCGATGCCGGACGTCGAATGTGTCATCGCCTCGTGCTCAAAAAGGCTGGCACAATCCGTCCCCGGGCAGCGGAGGTCGGATGCAACAGTCTTCCGCCGGCGGTCGAACGTGCATCCGCAGCGCTCAGCAGCGATAGGCACCGGCTGGTGATCGCTCGAACCGCCACTTCTCCGGCGAGGGGGTTCGCCGCCCGGCGTGCCGGAAGCACCTCGGGGTTGAATGCGGCTGCGGGCTGCGCCAAGCGCAGTTCGTAGACCTTGGCGTGGAAACTCCGCAGATCACGAGGATAGCGCAGGATGCGCTTTCCGTGCAGCCAGTCCTGCGCTCGGTCGACGTTTTCGGCCAGTGACGGAAGGTGGACATGCCGCAGTCCACACGAGATCGCGCGGATAAGGCGATACAGGGCGCGACGAGAAAATCGGCGGACGTCGATCCGTTCGGGGAGCTCTATGATGTAGGTCGGGGTGCCGGACCCGCATCCGTCGCCGATCATCGAGATGCTGTCTGCAGTCACGAACAAGGCGGCCGATTGATGCAGCAAGGCCACGTATGGACTAGGCTCGCGGCTACCCGACCAGCGCAGAATACATGGGCTGCGGATAACGCTCTCGACAGCTGCAAGTAGCTCCGGCGGCGTCCGACGCGACGTTGCCACCACGACCGAGCCGCCGGTTCGCTCGGCCGCCGCTTGCGCGCGTAAAGCGGTTTCCATGAGCGCCGTCTCGCCGCAAACGAATTGCTTCACTCGGCCGCCGAGGAGGATCGTAAACCAGGGCTGCGGAGCGGCCGTGAACTCGGCCGCCATCCCGGCGCCAGCCGCTCTCCCCTGCCTCGCGAGCGAAATCGGCAGATGGATCACATTGGGGTGCTCGGGCAACATGAACGGGGGCGCGGTGACAAGCAAATCGTACTCGCCAATGGACTCGCGTGCGCGACCGATCGCAACGACGCGCGTGAAGCCCCGAGACTGTCGCTTGATCCAAAAGGCGACGGGGTCCGACCGATGTCCGCAGGAGATCACGATCCGCGGCCACGGAGCGAGAAGCCCGAGCGCCTGGCGTTGCCGCTGCGCCTCCTCGTTGTCTCGCAGCAGGTCGCCTAACCGGTCCCGATCCATTGTCGGATTGGAAGCGGGCCAATCCACCCGTCTGACGACGTGAGGAAGACCGACCGCCTCCGCGAGTGCCAGGCACTGATTGTTGTCGCCTTCGGCATGCGTCAGAAGGACCCAGATCTCCGCGTCGAGCCGATCGGCAGGTCGCGACGAATCGAGCGCCCACCGGGTGGCGTCGGCCCGAAAGGCCGGTTTGTACCGCGTCTGCTGCTCGATCCAGGACCGCATTGGAGCCGGGTCATCCGCTAGGGCATTTCCCTTCGAGAGATACTCCGGGCCGGACCGCTCGGCCATTGTCCCGGCGTGCACCGCGCCTAAACCATTGGGTAGTAAAGGCGCCCGCAGAATCCGACCAAGAGAGCCCAATTGCCGGCTATCGCTGCATGCCTGGATATGGCGTTGATTGGCCGTCGGCGGAAAAAGGGCTAATATTCCGAACGCGGCGGACTCACGCTTCGAGGGGAGTGGTCGAATGAGTAACAGGAATCCGGGGGCTTCGGCGATCGAGACGATGCGCGCCGCGTTGCTGAGCCGCCGCGCCGTCATGAAAGCCAGTCTCGGGGCTGGCGCTGTTGGTCTTGGACCGTTCTATGTGAAGAATGCGCTTTCGTCGTCAGGCGAGCTCAACGTGATCATGTGGTCGGACGAGCTGCCAGATCCGGTGATCCCGAACTTTACGAAGATCACGGGCATTGTAATCAACTCTACCCCCATTTCGCGGAACGAGGAGCAGATCAACAAGCTCCAGGCGACGGGCGGCGAAGGCTTCGACCTCTGTCAGCCCACCCGCGATCGCGCGCTCCAGTTCAAGGACCTCGACGTGCTCGCGCCCTACGACATGAGCAAGCTCCGGAATACCGGTCAGATCATTCCCTCCATCCTCGAAGCCTCGCAGAGCCTGTGGACGTGGAACGGTAGTCTTTTTCATCTGCCGCACTGCTGGGGCTCGGAAGGAATTTCGTGGCGGACGGACCGGTATAGGAACGATCCCTCGGCGCTGAGCTATGGATCGCTCTGGGGGAAGGAGGTCAAGGGACATGTTCAGGGCCTACCGCAGTCGTTGTTACTCGGCATCGGCCTGTGGCTGGATGCCTCAGGCAGGCTGCCAACCAATCGCATGCTCGACGCCTATAAGGACGCCGATTCGATGAAGAAGATCTACGATCAGCTTCTGCCAATCGCGATCGAACATAAGGCATGGGTCAAACAGTTCTGGGATAGTGCCGACAACACGAAGTCGGGCCTGATGGAGAACGATGTCTGGATCGGCCAGACCTGGGATGGCCCAGCCCTGTCGCTCAAGAAGGAAGGCAAGCCGGTCTCCTTTCAAGCTCCGAAGGAAGGAGCAATGGCCTGGCTCGACGGCGTGTCGCTCATCAAGGCGGCCAGAAACGTCGATCAGGCCTATGAGTTTATAAACTATCTCACGACTCCGGCTGTCTCTGCCGCCGTCGCGGAGGGCTCGGGGTACAATCCGGTCGTCGTCGGCGCCGACGCACTGCTCTCAGAAGGTACCAAGAAGAACTTCCGAGAGGCCTATCCAGGCGACGCCCTCAAGAATCTTTGGCAACGACCGGCCGAACCCACTTGGTTCGCTGAATTGCGGGGCGCCTACGCCGACAAGTATGTATCCGCCTGACGGAATCGTGTTCGGTCCCCTCTATGGCTTCAGCCAATGCGGGCATCTGGCGCCCCGATGCTCCTGCTCCCCGTTTGATTGGTGCTGGCGTGATGGCGTTCACGCTCGTAGGTATGGACTGCGATGGGCGTTCACGAGCCTATCGACTCCGGCGGTAGGGTGAACCGGAACACGGCACCACGAGGCGCATTGGCATCCACCCACAATCGGCCCCCATGGGCCGCGACGATCGATCGACATATCGACAGCCCCATCCCCATTCCCCTTGATTTGGTAGTGTAGAAGGAATCGAAGATTCGCTCGGCGCTATCGGCATCGACTCCCGGCCCAAAGTCAGTTACCGCAACGAGGACGCCGCCTTCCGGGCTGGGCTCAGTGCAGATCAGCAGTTCCCGAGCACCCTTTCCGTCGGAGATCATCGCCTCGACCGCGTTGACGACCAGGTTCAAGACCACCTGTTGCACCTGAACCCTATCTCCCCGAACGGAAGGCAACCCCGCCGTAAGCGAGCTCCGTACCGACACGCCATTCCTGATTAGTTCATTCCTGGTCAACGCGAGTATCTCATCGACGACGCCGTTTACGTCAAAACTTTCACGTACCGGAGGAGCCTTCCTAATATGATCGCGAACCCTCGAGATGATATTGCTCGCCCGATCGGTGTCATTGACGATGCAGTCCAGCGCCTCACGAACCTCCTCAAGGTCCGGCTGCTGCCTATTCAAGAAACGCAAGGCGGCACTGGCATTGTTGCGGGCCGTCGCAATCGGCTGGTTGACCTCATGGGCAATCGCAGCCGTCAGCTGCCC